>JBEIUL010000551.1:0-1734 GCA_040374395.1 Phycisphaeraceae bacterium | reverse complement strand
GTCGATTCCCCTCGCCGAGGGCCGAATCCTCGCCCGGCGCCACAACCTCGAGCAGGGCGTCCCCGCGCTGCGGCAGGCGCTCGTGCTGAACCCGCGGCTCTCCGAGGCGTGGTACCTGCTCGGCGCGCTCGCGATCGAGCAGTTCGAGTTCGACTCGGCCGACCGGGCCGCCCGTTCGCTCGAGCGGATCGCGCCCGGCCATCCGCTGGCCGCCGCCCTGCGGGCCGAATCGGCGATCGTGCGGAGCGACCCGGCGCTTGCCGCCGACGAGCTCGACCGGGCGATCGCGCGGCATCCGCAGGTCCCGGTCCTTCTGGCCCTCCGCGCCGCCGCCGCGGCCGCCCGCTACCGGCCCGACGAGACGAAGTCGTGGCTCGATCGCCTCGACGCGATCGCCCCGGGCGGCGGGCTCGGCCACCTCGTCGTCGGTCACCATTCCGCCCTCGATCGCCAGTACGACGACGCGGCCGCGGCCCTCGAGGAGGCGATTCGCCGCCGGCCGAACTGGGGCGAGCCGCGAGTCGAGCTCGGCCTGCTCGAGACGCAGACCGGCCGTGACGACCGGGCCCGCGCCGCCCTCGCCGAGGCGATCCGCCTCGACCCGTTCAACCGCCGCGCGTCGTTCAGCAAGTTCCTTCTCGACGAGCTCGCGAACCACCGCACCATCGAGACCGAACGCTTCCTCATCCGCTACCGCGACGGCGTCGACCGCACCGTCGCCGAGCTCATGGCCGCCGAGCTCGACCGCATGAGCGAGGACGTGACCGCCCGTTTCCGCCACGTTCCCGCGCGGAAGACGCTCATCGACCTCATGCCCGACCACCGCACCTTCGGCGTGCGGATCACCGGCATGCCGCGGATCCACACCATCGCCGCGTCGACCGGGCCGGTCATCGCCATCGAGGTGCCGCGGGAAGGCCCGCCCGAGAAGCACTTCGGCCTGTTCGACTGGCTGAAGGTGTTGCGGCACGAGTACGTCCACACCGTGACGCTCGACCAGACCCGCAACCGCATCCCGCACTGGCTGACCGAGGCCGCGGCGGTGAGCATGGAAGGCGTCCCGCGGCCGTACGCCGAATGCCAGATGCTGGCCCGCGAGCTTGCGGCGGGGACGCTCTTCGACCTCGACGAGATCAACTGGGCGTTCGTGCGGCCGAAGCGGCCCGACGACCGGCCGCTCGCGTATGCGCAGGGCAACTGGATGGTGCAGTTCATGAACCGGCGGTTCGGCATGGACGCGCTGGTGAGGCTGCTCGGCGAGCTGCGCGAGGGCGTTCCCGAGAAGGACGCGTTCGTCCGCGCCCTCGGCGTCAGCCGCGAGGAGTTCCACCGGCAGTTCCTCGCGTTCGCGGCCGACGACGTGAAGCGGTGGGGGCTTGCCGCCGAGCCGCCGATGCGCGAGCTCGTGCTCGAGGCGGCGCGGCGTGATCCCGAGACCTTCGCCGGGTGGGACGCGAAGCGCACGCAATCGTTCGCCAAGGCCGCCGAGCTGATCGCCGAGCGGATCGGCGTGCCCGGCGAGGCGTCGACCGACGGCATCCGCGGCGCCGACTGGCCGTCGCCCGGGGCGCCGCCGGTGACGATCGACGACGCCCTCGTCGCCGACTGGCTCGAGCGGTTCCCGAACCATCCCGACGTGCTCGAGCTCGCGGTTCGGCGTCGGCTCGAGACGCTCGCGGGCGCCACGCCCGGCGAGAACGACCTCGCCCTCCTCGCCCGCTACGCCGCCGCCCG
>JBEIUL010000386.1:0-2884 GCA_040374395.1 Phycisphaeraceae bacterium | reverse complement strand
CGGCCTTCGCGGCACCGGCCTGCGGGGCGCCGTCGCCCGCGATCGCCGCGCGGATCCCGGGGTTGCGCCCGCTGTCCCCGCGATGCCCGACCGCCCGCGGCGTCGAGCTCGCCTTCGACGAGACGGGTGGCCTGCACCTCGTGGCCACGCCGGCGACGCTCGGCGACCTGCCCGCGGCGTCGGCGTGGACCCGCGCCCAGCGTGAGCTGCTCGGCCTCGCGTGTCCGCAGCTGGTCGATCTCGCGGCCGAGGCGAAGCGTCACGTCGTCGCCGAGGACCCGGCCGCGGCGATCCCGCTCGTCGGCAGCGGCATCACCGTGCACCTCGCGGCGCCCGGCGGTTCGCTCGTGACGCTCGGCTGACGTTCACGCCGGAAGCGACGCCCGCAACACCCGCAGCCAGTTGCCCGAGCGGAACGCGCCGATCGCCGCGTCGTCGAGGTCGAGCCGCGTCGCGAGGTTTCCGGCGAACGCGGCGAGTTGCGACGGGTGCCGCAGGCCTTCCGGGCAATCGAGCGGCGTGAAGCCGCCGTCCCAGTCGGACCCGAGCGCCGCGACCCGCCGCGAGCCGGCCAGGATCTCGATGCCGGCGACCGCGCGGCGGGCGTCGGCGAGCGTCGCGGCTCGTGTCGCCGGGGCGAGGAACTTCCCGTAGACGTTCAGTCCGCAGACCCCGTCGCGCTCGGCGATCGTCCGCACCTGCGCGTCGGTGAGATGCCGCTGCGAGTCGACCTCGACGCTCGTCCGCGGGTTCGAGTGGCTCGCGACGATCATCCGCGGCGTGACCGCGGCAAGCCCGTCGAACGCCTCGTCGCAGAGGTGGCTCGCGTCGTGCAGCATTCCGCACGCGTCGAGCGTCGCGACGAGCCGCGCGCCGTTCGCGCTGAGCGGTCCGGGCGCCGCGTTCCCGCCGGCGTAGCGAGAGCCCCGCGCCCACGTCAGGCCGACCGCGCGAACCCCGCGCTCGAACCACCACGCCGCCTCGTCGGGCGTGCGGATGGGATCGGCGCCTTCCATCAGGATCACGATCGCGAGCGGACCGTCGGAATCCGCCGCACGCGCGAGATCGCCGCGGCTCCGCACGATCGCGAGGTCGCCCGCCGCCTCGCGCTCGAGGTACCAGTCGAGCTGGCGCCGTCCGGCCGCGTGGGCGCCCTCGAGGTCGTCGGCGTCGCGGTAGCCGCAGGGGGCGTCGGGCGACCCGAGCTCGGTGAAGATCGTCGCGAGGGCGATCCGCACCGGGCCGTCGGCGAGGTCGGGCAGCGAGACGCACGCCGCGTCGCGGTCGGGAACCCGGCGCAGCAGGTCGCGGCCCGCGCCGGGTCGCTCGCCGAGCGCGAGGTACGCGAGATCGAGATGCCCGTCGACCCAGGCGTCCCGGGCGAGCGGCGGGGGATTCGGTGCGGGTTGAGCGTTCATCGGAAGCGACTGAATACCCGCCCGCCCGGTTGCGGGGCGGGCCCGACCCCGCATAGCCTCTTCCGCGTGGCCGAATCACCGACGCCTTCCATCCCGGTTTCTGCGAGGGGACCCGACCTCCGGCTCGTCCGCCGCGGGCTGGCCCTCGCGGGGCTGGCGGCGTGCCTGACCCTGCTGCTCGTCGCTGATCGGCTTTCCCCCGACGCCTCGGGCATGGGAACCCACCGGCAGCTCGGCCTTCCCGCCTGCGGGTGGGTCGCCGGGTTCGGGATACCATGCGCGACCTGCGGCATGACCACGGCCTTCGCGGCCGCCGCCGACGGCGACCTCGTGGCCTCGTTCCGGGCCCAGCCGTTCGGGGCCATGCTCGCCCTGGCCACCGGCGTCGCCGCGGTGGTGTCCGCGTTCGTCCTCCTCACCGGCTCGGCGGTCGGGGGACTGGTGTTCCGAATCCTCACGCCCCGGACCGCGGCGGTCCTCGGCGTCCTCGCCGTGCTCGCCTGGGTCTACAAGATCGCCGTCGTCCGGATGACCTGAACCGTGACTCCCGCCCTCCAATCCGGCTCCCGCCTTCGAACCGCCGTCGCCGCGATCCTGCTCGCGGCGACCGTGGTCGCGTCGGGCGGCTGCTTCATCGCGAATCTCGCCGGCGCGATCGGCGGCGAGATCGAGCGTTACAAGAAGATCGAGGTCCTCGCCCAGTACGAGGGGCTCGAGAACAAGACCGTCGCGGTGATCGTCCACGCCGACGCGGCGACGCTGTACGAGTTCCCCGCGGTCGCGCAGACCGTCGCCGCGAACGTCGCGTTCCGGATCCAGCAGAACGTCCGCGGGGTCTCGATCCTTCCCCCGGCGGCGGTCGCGCAGTGGCAGTACCAGACGCCCGCGTGGAGCACGCTGCCGTACGGCCAGATCGCCGACGAGCTGAACGTCGACCGCGTGGTGCTCGTCGACATGTACGAGTACCGGCTGAACCCGCCCGGGAACATGTACCTCTGGGAAGGCGTGGCGGCCGCGAACGTCGGGGTCATCGAGCGGAACGGCCTCGATCCGGACAGTTTCGCCGCGACCTTCGACATCCGGGTCCGCTTCCCGACGCAGGAGGGGATCGGCCGGGAGAGCGCCTCGGCGGCCGACATCCAGACCGGGGTGCTCACCAAGTTCGTGCAGAAGTGCGCCTGGCTCTTCTACACCCACATCGAGGACAAGTACCCCGATGCCCGCAAGTGAACGCGAAGCTGGATGGCGAGGCCTGCGCCGGCGGACGCTGGTCGCCGCGGCGTCGCTGTCGGCCCTGATCTCGGCGATCCCGGCCTGCAACATGGTCGCGCCGGCCCTCTACGCGGTCGACGGGCCCGGCAAGATCCCGGCCGAGCACGAGCTCGCCGAGGTGCGGACGGTGGTCTTCGTCGACGACCGCCGCAACATCTTCCCGCGCACCGCCCTGCGGACCTCGATCGGCGAGG
>JBEIUL010000138.1:0-6367 GCA_040374395.1 Phycisphaeraceae bacterium | reverse complement strand
TCCGGAATCGTCGTGTACATCGCCTCCAGCTCGGCGTCGAGCGCTTCCGCCGCGCGTGCGAACTCCGCCGCCCGCTCGCGATACCCGCCGGCGTTCGCCGGATCGATCGCCGCCATCGCCTCGGCCACCGGCGACGCGGTCTTCGCCCACAGCGAGGCATCCATCCAGACGTGCGGATCGGCCGCGCCTTCTTCCTCGATCAGCAGCTCCTCCGGAATCGCCTCCGCCACCGCGACCACCGGTCGCCCCGCCGCCTCGACCCGGCCGAGCGCCGCCCCGAGCCGCCCCTCGAGGTGCAGGCCGTTCGTCACCACGAGATCAGCCGCGACGATCTCGGCCACCGCCGCCCGCGTCGGCCGGAAGAGATGCGGGTCAACTCCGGGCCCGACGAGCGTCACGACGTCGACGCGATCGCCGCCGACGGCCCGCGCCACGTCGGCGACCATCGGCGTGCTGGCGACGACGCGAAGGTGGCCGGAACCGTCGTGCGAGGCCGCCGGCTCGCCGCAGGCGGCGAGGAACGAAAGGGCGATTCCGGCGATCGTCCGGTGTCGAGGCATTGTCTGTAGCGTATGCTACAGGATTGCGCGGGTTCGGCCCCTCGGCCCTTTCGGTCGCCCGGATCCTCGTCCGGAGTCTTCCCGACCTTCCTTCCCGCGCCCGCCCCCCGGCCTACGATCGGCCCCCGGAGGATTCCCCGAATGCACGCGAAGGAAATCGAGTCGGTCGGAGCCCTGTGCGTCCTCGCCGCGATGGCGGACGGTTCCATGGCGGATGGCGAACGGACCCAGGTACGGGCGGTCTTCGAAGGCCTTGGTGACGGCGACGAGGCGAAGGCCCTCGCGTCGGCCTGCCGTCGGGCGATGCTCGGGCAGACCGACGTCGAGCGCGAGGCCCGGAATCTCGAGTCGATCGAGCTCCGCCGCTACGCCTTCGAGATGGCGGTCGCGGTCTGCGACGCCGACGGCCGCCTCGGCGACGCCGAGCGGGCGTTCGTCGACCGTCTCCGTCGCACCCTCGGTCTCGATGCGGCCGAATCGGCGGCGCTCGTGGCCGAGGCCGACGGCCTCGCGGACATCGTGCCGGCGGCTCCCCTCGCCGTACCTCCGCCTCCGCCGGCCCG
Source organism: Phycisphaeraceae bacterium (assembly GCA_040374395.1). Classification (GTDB taxonomy): domain Bacteria; phylum Planctomycetota; class Phycisphaerae; order Phycisphaerales; family SM1A02; genus JBEIUL01. The sequence continues at coordinate 5,244 of JBEIUL010000138.1, read as the reverse complement.
GTCCGACGCGACCGCCGAGGTCGACTCGAGCATCCTCAAGCACGCGATCCTGGCCGGCGCGCTCGAGCTGCTGCCGCAGGGACTCGCGACCATGGCGATTGTGCCCCTGCAGATGAAACTCGTCTACGGCGTCGGCAAGTCGTTCGGCGTCACGCTCGATCGCGGACACGTCAAGGAACTCATCACGACCGTCGGCGTGGGCATGACCTCGCAGGTCGTCGAGAACGTCGCCCGCGACCTGCTTGGCGGACTCGCCAAGAAGTTCCTCGGCAAGAAGGCGGGGAAACTGGTCGGGACCGCCACGGGCGCTGCCATGAGCTTCGCGACCACCTACGCCCTCGGGCAGGTCGCGAAGCAGTACTACGCAGGCGGCCGGCGGCTCTCGTCGGTCGATCTCCGCGCGATCTTCACCCGCGAGGTCGAGCGGGCGAAAGGCCTCTACGGCCAGCACCGCCCGCAGATCGAGGATACGGCCCGCACCGTCGACACGCAGTCGCTGCTGGCGACGTTGCGGGGGGTGTGACGGTCAGGGGCGTCGCGGCGCCCTCGCCGCCGTCACCGCCGCGAACGCCTCCAACGTCTCCGGACTCACGTGGTGCTCGATCCCCTCGGCATCCGCTTCGGCCACCTCTTTCGGCACCCCGAGCGCCAGCAGGAAATCGACCACCGCCCGGTGGCGCGACCTCGCCGCGTGCGCCAGCGTCCGCCCCCGCGGCGTCAGCGCGAGCGGCTCGCCCGGCGCGCTCCGCAGCAAGCCCTCGCGGCGCAACCTCGCCAGCACGCGGCTCACCGTCACGTGGCTCAGCCCGAACCGCCGCGCGAGCTCCGTCACCCGCGCCTGCCCCTCGCCCGCGACGAGGTCGTCGATCGCCTCGCAGTAGTCTTCCGCCGCCTCGGCCGAATGCTCGCGGCGCACGCGTCCGTGCACCCGCGCCGTCGGCTTCGCCTTGCCCTTCCGTCCGCTCATTCGTCGCTCTCGCGCAGCTTCGCGAGCACCGTGTAGTCCTCGAGCGTCGTGACGTCCTGGCCCGACTCCTTGCCCGCCGCGATGTCGCGCAAGAGCCGCCGCATGATCTTGCCCGACCGCGTCTTCGGCAGGGCCTGCGTGAACCGCACCATGTCGGGCCGGGCGATCGCGCCGATCTGGCCGGCGACGAACTCCATGAGCGACTTCTTGAGCGGCTCGCTCGGCTCGTGGCCCGGTCCGAGCGTCACGAACGCGGCGATGCCGGTGCCCTTGATCTCGTGCGGCATGCCGACCACCGCGGCCTCGACGACCGCCTCGTGGGCGACGAGGGCGCTCTCGACCTCCATCGTGCCGAGGCGATGCCCCGAGACGTTGATCACGTCGTCGACGCGGCCCATGATCCAGAAGTAGCCTCGCTCGTCGCGCCGCGCGCCGTCGCCGGCGAGGTACATGCCGGGGATCCGCGACCAGTACGTCTCGACGAACCTCGCGCGGTCGCCGTGGATGCCCCGCAGCATGCCCGGCCACGGCTTGCGGATCACCAGCAGCCCGCCCTGGTTCGCGGGCAGCTCCTCGCCTCGCTCGTTCACGATCGCCGCGTCGATCCCGGGCACCGGCAGCGTGCACGATCCGGGCACGAGCGGCGTCGCCGCCGGAAACGGCGTGATGATGTGGCCGCCGGTCTCGGTCTGCCACATGGTGTCGACGATCGGGCAGCGGCCGCCGCCGATGGTCTGGTGGTACCAGATCCACGCCTCGGGATTGATCGGCTCGCCGACCGTGCCGAGCAGCTTCAGGCTCGAGAGGTCGTGCTTCTTCGGATGCTGGTCTCCCCACTTCATGAACGCGCGGATCGCGGTCGGTGCCGTGTAGAAGTGCGTGACGCGGTGCCGCTCGACCATGTCCCAGAAGCGGTCCTCGGCGGGGAAGTTCGGGGCGCCCTCGTACATGAGTACCGGCACGCGATTCGGCAGCATGCCGTAGACGATGTACGAGTGTCCGGTGATCCAGCCGATGTCGGCGGTGCAGAAGTACATCTGCCCGGTGCCCGGCTGCAGGTTGAAGGTCCACCGCGCGGTTGTCGCGGTCCAGATCATGTAGCCCGCGGTCGTGTGGCGGATGCCCTTCGGCTTGCCGGTCGAGCCCGAGGTGTACAGCAGGAAGAGGAGGTCCTCGCTCTCGACATGCTCGGGCGGGCAGGTGTCGTCGGCGGCGAGCATCAGGTCGTGCCACCAGCGGTCGCGCGGGGCCTCGAAGCCGATCTCGTTCCCGACGCGGCGCACCGTCACCACCGTCCGCACGTCGGGCAGGTGCTTGAGGGCCTCGTCGACGTTCGCCTTGAGCGGCACGACCTGCCCGCGCCGCCACGCCCCGTCGCAGGTGACGATCACGCGGCTGTCGGCGTCCTTGACGCGGTCGACGATCGCGGTCGCCGCGAAGCCGCCGAAGATCACCGAGTGGGGGGCGCCGATCCGGGCGCACGCCAGCATCGCGACGACCAGCTCGGGCACCATGCCCATGTAGAGCGTGACCACGTCGCCCTTCCTCACCCCGAGCGCCTTCAGCACGTTCGCGAAGCGCATCGACTCGCGCATGAGGTCGCGGTAGGTCAGGTGCCGGATCTCGTGCGGCGCCTCGCCCTCGATCCGCGGCTCGCCCTCCCAGACGATCGCGACCTCGTCGCCGTGGCCGGCGATCACGTGGCGATCGACGCAGTTGTGGGCGAGGTTCGTGCGGCCGCCGGTGAACCAGCGGGCGTCGGGGCATTCCCACTCGACGACGCGGTCGAACGGCCGGAACCAGTCGAACTCGCCGGCGATCTCGCGCCAGAAGCCTTCCGGATCCTCGATCGAGCGGCGGTAGAGCTTCCTGTACGCGGCGAGGTCGGGGATGATCGCGCCGCCGAGCCGCTCGCCGATGCCCTCGGGCGGAGGGAAGACTCGGTTCTCGACGAGGACGCTGCTGATCGCGACGGAGTCGGACATGCCGCGAGGATATCGCGGGCGCGTCGAGGAAAGAGCCTTCGAACGCGTCCGCCGACTCGCGGAACTCGCGCCGCCGGCAACGCATCGGCGGTGCGATATCCGGTCCGAACGGCGTCCCGTCAAGACCTCGCCGTCGCCCACTCCCGCGCCGCCCGCACCGCGTCGAGCAGCCGGCCGGGGTCCTTGCCGCCGGCCTGCGCGAGGTCGGGCTTCCCGCCACCCGAGCCGCCGCACGCCTGCGCCGCGACCTTCACCCAGTCGCCGGCCTTGAGGCCCTTGGCGATCGCGTCCTGCGGGCAGCCCGCGGCGATCGCGACCTTGCCGTTCGCCTCGTCGGGCGAGAGGAAGAGGACCGGCAGCTCGCCGCGGGTCGCCCGAGCGATGTCGAGCGCCACGAGCAGAGACGGCGGGTCGGCGTTCTCGAGGACCGCGACCAGCGGGCCGCCCGGGTGCGAGGCCAGCACCGAACGCGCCTGCGCCGCGACCGCATCGCGGGTCGCGCCCTCGGCCTGGCGGCGCAGCGCCTTCGCCCGCTCGCGAAGCGGCTCGAGCGACGTCTCCAAGCGATGCCGCGCGGCGACGCCGATGGTCATCGACTCGAGGCTTCGGCCGAGGTCGCCGAACTCGGCCAGGAACGCCGCGTCGGGCAGCCGCGCGATCTCGGAGATGCGCGAGGCGAATGCCGCCGCCGCCGCCTCGGTCGCGAGGGCCGCGACGCCGGCGACCGCGGTCATGCGGCGCACGCCGGCCGCAAGCCCGCCCTCGGCCACGATCGTGAACCGCTTCGCCTCGCCGGTGCGTGAGAGGTGCGTCCCGCCGCAGAGCTCGACCGAGCGCCGCGTCGCCGCGTCGCCGGCGGGATCCCTCGCGAGCTCGGCGACCGGCACGCCGATCGCCACCACCCGCACCGGATCCGGATACCGCTCGCCGAAGACCGCCCGCAGCCCGCGGATCGCCTTCGCGGCCGCGAGCGGGACCTCCTCGGCGACGACCGCGAGATCCTCGGCGATCGCCGCGTTCACGATCGACTCGACCCGCTCGAGCGCGGCGGGCGAGAGCGGCCGCGGGTGCGCGAAGTCGAACCGCAGCTTCTCGTCGTCGACGAGCGAGCCCTTCTGCTCCTCGTCGGGGCCGCACACCTCGCGCAGCGCGAGGTTCAGCAGGTGCGTCGCGGTGTGGTGGGCGCGGATCCGCTCGCGCCGCTCGCGCTCGACGTTCAGCGACGCGGTGTCGCCGACGTTCAGCCGGCCCGCGGTCACCCGCCCGACGTGCAGCACATGGGCGCCGATCCGTCGCGTGTCCTCGACCTCGAACGTCGAGAGCGTGCCGCCGTGCTCGACCCGCAGCGTGCCGCGGTCGCCGACCTGCCCCGCCCATCTCGGCGTAGAAGCTCGTCTTCGCGCAGATCACGGCCACCACCGGCCCGACCTCGGCGTGCAGGTCGAAGTTCCGCCCGTTCCAGATCGCCTGCACCGTCGCGTTCAGCGGCTTGCCCGCGAACTTCGCGGAATCGTCGGTCGGGTTGACGCCCTGCGCCTCGAGCTGCGCGATCGCGTCCGGCGGCAGCTCGAGCCCGCCCTCGGCGCCTCCCGCGCGGCGGCTCGTCGCCCGGGCCCTCTCCATGAGCGCCTCGTACCCCGCTACGTCGACCGAGAGCCCGCGCTCGCCGGCCATCACCTGCGTGAGGTCGATCGGGAAGCCCCAGGTGTCGTGCAGGCGGAACGCGTCCTCGGCGCCGATCACCGTGCCGCCCGCCTTCCGCACCCGCCGCTCGGCCTCCTCGAACAGCGCGAGTCCCTTGTCGAGCGTGCGGAGGAACGCGTTCTCCTCCTCCTCGATCGTCGCCTTCACCTTCGCGAGGTTTGCCCGCAGCCCCGGGAACGCCGGGGCCAGCGTGTCGACGGTGACGTCGACGAGGTCCTTGAGGAAGGCCCCGCGGATGCCGAGCGTCTGGCTGCCGTGCCGCACCGCCCGCCGCAGGATCCGCCGCAGCACGTAGCCGCGGCCCTCGTTCGACGGCGTCGCGCCGTCGGCGATCGCGACGGTCAGGCAGCGGATGTGGTCGGCGATCACGCGGTACGCGACGTCGATCGGATCCTCGAGCTTGCCGGCGTACGGCCTCGCCCCGCTCCGCCGCGCGATGGCGTCGAAGATCGGCGTCCACAGGTCGGTGTCGTAGTTCGACCGCTTGTCCTGCAGCACCGAGACCAGCCGCTCGAGGCCCATGCCGGTGTCGACGTGCCTCGCGGGCAGCGGCTTGAGCGAGCCGTCGGACTCGCGGTTGAACTGGAT
>JBEIUL010000448.1:0-2351 GCA_040374395.1 Phycisphaeraceae bacterium | reverse complement strand
GAGCAGGTCGACTCGATCGCCGCGGCCGCCTCGTCGGAGAGCGTGCACCGGAAGTCGTCACCGCCGCAGCCCCACGGCCCCGGGAAACCGTTCGAGGGGATCCCCGGCCGGTCGATGAGCGTGACCGCGAGCCCCGACGGGTGGACGATCGCCGCGGTGAGGTCGCCGACCCAGGGATGCGTGCCCTCGAGCCGCACGCGGACACCGGTGATCACTTGCGGAGCCGCCGGCGGCGGGACCGCGATGACCCGCTCGAGCGATCCGCCGTCGGGGATCGCGGCTCCCGAACCGCACCACTCGCCGTCGCCGGCCACCGCCGCGCCGGTGACGAGCGCCGCCGCGACGGCCCTGATCGCGAGGGCTCCGCTCATCGCGCACCCGCCTGCCGCATCGCGGCGTTCCGTCCCGCGTCGAGCGCCTGGTCGGGATCGCGCATCCCGCCCACGTGGCACCAGCCGTAGGTGAGTCCGAGGTCGTTCGCTCCCGGGAAATGCCCGGACGCATGTTCGGTCACGCCGTCCTCGGGGAACGCGAGGAAGAGCGAGGTCGCGAGGCTGCAGTAGCCCGACCAGCCCGGCCCGGTGTAGCTCGTGGTGAAGGTGTGGACCTTCGCCCTCGGGGCCGGCGGGATCGTCGAGAGCCAGATCGCGGCGCCCTCGGGCGTCATGTCGTAGTTCGACCCGCACTGCACGCCGAACACCGCGCCGAGCGCCGCGAGCACCCCGGCGATCGGCGTTCCCTCGAATGGGCCGCCGACGGCCTGGATGAGCCGGCCCGGTCCGGCCCAGTCGAGGCCGCTGTAATAGAAGGTGTACAGGTGGAGCGCCGCCATCCCGCCCTGGCTGTGGGCGATCACGCCGAGGCTCTTGAACGACTGCGACCGGGCGAGAAGTTCGAGCGCGAACGCGTCGTTCGGCCGGTTCTGCCCGAGATCCTGGAAGACCCAGGCGTCAGGACCGAACTGGGCGACCGGCCATGGATTCCCGCTCGCGCAGTAGCCGTGCAGAAGCCCCTGCACGTGCGAGCCTGGCCCGGGCACGAGCGGTGCGGAAGGGCCCGCGCCGACCGTCGCGGCGCCGGGATGCCCCATCCAGTCGACCTCCGCGGGTGGCCCCCCCAGCCGGGCGATGCGACGGGCCTCCGGGTCGACCGTGACCTCCTCGCCGGCATGCCAGTCGAGCGTCGCGAAGCCGTCTCGCTCGTGGAACCGGATGGCGCGGGCCTCGAGCCGCTCGTCCACCTCGAGCCCGAGCCGCGAGGCGAAGAGCCCGAGTCGCACCCGGTCTCCGAGGTCCTCGTCACGCTCGACCTCGGCGATGCCGCCAAGCCAGCCGATCGGCCTTTCGCGCCGGTCGCCGACGGCCCAGAGCTCGGTCGCGGCGACAAGCGAGCCCTCGTCCGACTCGACCGGAATCGTCAATTCGAGCCATCCGGCGTCGGCGCCGACCGCGAGCGATGGACGTCCGGCGAGTCTGGTTCCCTCGCGGGCCACGCGGGTCAGGATCGCCACGCCACGCGTGCGCGACGCCGCACCGTCGCGCACCGTCGCCGAGATCTCGACGAGCGCGTCGCCGGCGACGCCGCCCGGAAACTCGACCAACGACGAGCCGTCCTGCCCCGCCCGCGGGCGTCCCGCGGCGGTCGAGCCGTCGGCGAAGCGAACGCGTGCCGAGTCGATACGGAAGGACAGTTCGGCGCCCGCGAGCGCCCGGCCCGCGAGCGTCACGGCCTCGAGCGGCGGCGCGGTCGCCGGTCGGCGGGCCTCGACGCCGATCACGAGCGGTTCCCCGGCCCGCACGATCGCATCGGCGCGGTACGCGACCAGGGCCGCGTTCCCCTCGTCCCCGATCGCGACGAACACCGGCGTGCCCTCGTCTCCCACGAACGAGAGCCGGTGGCGGCCCGCCCGCAACGCAACTTCCGAGAGCGAGGTCTCGGCGCCGATCCCGAGCTGATCGAGCGGAACGTGGCGCACGTCGATGCGCGGGAATCCCTCCTCGAACGTGCCGACCGGCAGCGATACGGGATCGCCGCGGCCGACCGGCGCGATCGAGAGTCGCCCGCGGAATCCCGCCGCCGCGATCGGCAGCACCCGGACCGTTCCGCCCCCGTGCTCGAACTCGACGACGTCGCCTACTCCCGAGAGCCGAAGCATCGCGGACTCGGACGCCACCGCGCCCGCCGCGGGACCGGGCAGCCGCAGGGAACCGTCGAGCACCGCCTCGGGCGGCGCGAACAGCCGCTTCACCGCCACCCGGTCGCCGGACGGCCCGCGGGCCGAGCCGGCGCGGCCCGCCGCCGCGGCGGCCGCGGGAAACCGGACCCTGAATGAGAGCCGTCGGAAACGCACG
>JBEIUL010000187.1:0-5388 GCA_040374395.1 Phycisphaeraceae bacterium | reverse complement strand
GACCGCGAGGATCGCCAGCCGGCGTTCACCGCCCGGTTCGAGCATGACGCAGGGGTCCTTCGGGAACGCCTGGCCGCGCCGCTCGCCACGGTCTTCGTGGGCGGGGGAACGCCGACGTTGCTCGCGCCGCCGCTGCTCGCCCGGACCCTCGCGGCGATCGCCGTCCTCCCGCGCGAGCCGGGGTGCGAGTGGACGGTCGAGGCGAACCCCGAGACGGTGACGGACGAGGTCGCGGGCATTCTCGTCGCGGCGGGGGTGAACCGCGTCTCGCTCGGGGCGCAGAGTTTCGACCCTCGGCACCTCGCGACGCTCGAGCGGCACCACGACCCGGCGAGCGTCGCGCGGGCGGTGGGCCGGTTGCGGGCGGCGGGGATCGCGAACCTCAACCTCGACCTCATCTTCGGGATCCCCGGCCAGACCGTCGCCGAGGCGATCGACGACGTCGAGCGGGCGCTCTCGCTCGGCCCCGACCACCTGTCGTGCTACGGCCTCACGTATGAACCGGCGACCGCCCTCCACGCCCGCCGCGAGCGGGGCCTCGTCACGCCGATCGACGAGGAGGTCGAGGCCGAGATGTACGAGGCCATCACCGCGCGACTCGCCGCCGCGGGCTTCGCCCCGTACGAGATCTCGAACTGGTCGCGGCCCGGCCGCGAATGCCGGCACAACCTCGTCTACTGGCGGAACGAGCCGTGGTGGGCGATCGGCCCGAGCGGCTCGGGCTTCGTCGCCGGGCACCGGTTCAAGATCGTGCCGAGGCTCGGCGATTGGCTCGCCGCGCCGCCCGGCGCGACACCGATCGTCGACCACGAGCCGCCGGATCGCGGCCGCTTCCTTGCCGAGAGCCTGCTGCTCGGATTGCGGCTTGTCGAAGGCATTCCCGAGGCGCTTGCGGCCGAGGCGATCGCCGAGCGTGCGAGTCGCGCGGCGGTGTTCGCCCACGCGATCGACCGCGGCCTGCTCGAGCGACTCGACGGCCGGCTTCGCTTCACCGCCGCGGGCCGGCTGGTGGCGGATTCCGTGCTGTCGGAGCTGGTTTAGGCTGCGATGCCTGGGAGCGTCGGGTGAGGCCCGACGTGAATGGACGCCCAAGCGGTTCGCGGTCGTGCGCGGAACGACGAGGCCATGCCTCGTCGTGACCTTCGGCCGCGGGGTGGTTCCCCGACGGGGCATGGCCCCGTCGTTCCGGGTTGGAGTCCTTACGGAGGATTCCCTCGGCTCCTCGACGCGTCTCGCCGCAGGCCCGTCCCCGCTCACCGGCCCGAGAAGAACTTCTTCACGCCCTCGACCGTCGCCTCGCGGCCGATCGCCGCGATCGACTCGCCGAGCGGGATTTCCTTCGGACAGACCTTCACGCAATTCTGGGCGTTGCCGCAGTCGTTCACGCCGCCCGGGCCCATGAGGACCTCGAGGCGATCGGACTTCAGCTCGCGGCCGGTCTCGTGCATGTTGAAGAGCCGGGCCTGGCTGATGACCGCGGCCCCGACGAACGACCGGTCCCACTCGGCGGGATCCTTCTCCTGGTTGAACTGCGGGCACGCCTCGAGGCAGCAGGCGCAGCTCATGCAGGTCGAGAGGGTGTAGCGGGTCTCCTGCCGGTCGGGAGTCTCCTTCGGCCCCGCCCCGAGGTCATAGAGCCCGTCGATCGGAACCCACGCCTGGACCCTCTTGAGGTTGTGGAAGAGCCGGCTGCGGTCGACCGAGAGGTCCTTCAGGCAGGGGAACTTCGACATCGGCTCGAGGGTGATCGTGCCGCTCTCGTCCATGACGTTCTCGACCAGCGCCGAGCACGCCTGCCGGACCTTCCCGTTGATGACCATCGTGCACGAGCCGCAGACCTCCTCGAGGCAGCCCGAGTCGTAGGCGACGGGGCCGGAGTCCTTGCCGTCGGCGGTCTTCGGGTTCGCGGCGATCCACTGCAGGCTCGAGATGACGTTCGAGCCGGTCTCGATCGGCACGCGGAACTCCTCCCACCGCGGGGCGGCGTCGGGGGTCGCCTGGCGGCGGATGCGGATGAGCACGGTGCGCGGGGACGCGGTGGCGGGGGAGGCGTTCGGCGAGACCATGGGACCGGGATGATAGGGTCCGGTGTCCGTAACGGACGATTGCGGTCGCACCGCGTCGAGCGGGGCCCGGCCGCGTGCCGATACTTCCCTCCCATGCCCGCGTGGTTCCGCCTCCTCCGGCCCGGCGACTGGACGAAGAACGTCTTCGTCCTGATCGCACCCGTGTTCTGGCTGGCGAGCCGCCGGGCGGGCGAGCATCCCGGGGACCTCGGGCCGATCGTCATGGCGACCGCCCTCGCGTTCGCGGCCTTCTGCCTCTGCGCGAGCGGGTTCTACGCCGTGAACGACGCGATCGACGCCCCGCGGGACCGGACCCATCCGGTCAATCGGAAGCGTCCGGTGGCGTCGGGCGAGATCTCGCCGGGGGCGGCCAAGGCGGTCGGGGCGGTGCTCATCGCGGCCGGCATCGCCGTCGCGTTCGCGGCGGGGCGGGGGGCGGGCATGACCCTCGTCGCCTACGCGATCCTGCAGGCCCTCTACAACGCCGCCTTCAAGCGGTGGCCGGTCATCGACGTCTCGACGGTCGCCATCGGCTTCTCGATGCGGGCCGCCTGCGGGGCCCTCGCGATCGGGACCCCGATCTCGCCGTGGCTCGTGGCGCTCGTGTTCTCGCTGACCTTCTACCTCGGCTTCATCAAGCGGCTCTGCGACCTGTCGAGCGCCCGTCTCGCCGGGAACGACGCGTGGCGCAGCCCCGCCGGCTATGACGACCCGATCGAGCTCTCGTGGCTGCTCGGGCTCGGGGCGACGCTCACCGTCGTCGGGTACCTGACCTACGCGCTGTCGCGGCACGCCGGCGAGATCTTCGGGGTGCGATCCGCGGGCCTCGCGCTGCTCACGCCGTTCGTGATCATCGCCATCTTCCGCTTCTACCGACGGGCCCGCCTCGGCCAGAGCGACAGCCCGCTCGCGGCGCTCCGCGAGGACCCCGTGGTGCTCGGGTCGATCATCCTCTTCACCGCGGGCACGCTCGCGGTGCTCTACGCCCCGGGCGTCGGGGACGCCCTCGGCGGGCTCTTCCTCTTCGAGGCGCCCCCGAAGTCCGGTTGACCGCTCAGCTCGCCGCGGCGGCCGCCGGCTTCCTCGCGGCATCCGCGCCGAGGCCGCTCTTCGCGTAGTTCCGCAGCCGCGGCTTCACGAGTCCGGTGTCGACCTCCTCGAACGAGATCTCGGCCTTGCCGGCCGCCGGGTTCCACTTCGCGACGGTGGTCCTCATGAAGTTCGCGTCGTCGCGCTCGGGGAAATCGGTGCGGTAGTGGCTGCCGCGGCTCTCCTTCCGCAGGGCGCCGCCGTCGATCATCGCCTGGGCGAGGATGACCATGTCCTCGACGGCGCGGGCCCACGAGAGGTTCTGGTTCGTCCACATCCCGGTGTCCGAGAGGCGGATCCGGCGGCAGCGGTCGCGGAGTTCCGCGAGCTTCGCCTGGGCCCGGGCGAGCCGCTCGCCGGTCTTCACGACGGTGCTCGCCTCGGTCATCTCGTCGCCGAGCTCGCGCCCGATGACGTACGGGTTCTCGGCGCCGCGGCCGGCGACGATCGCCCTCATCCGCTCCTCCTCGGCCTTCACGCCGCCCGCGAGCGCCGCCGCGTCGGGGTCGCCCGGCGTCCGGTCGCGCACGAGGTTCACCACGCTCGTGCCGCAGAAGAGGCCGTCGAAGATGCACGAGAGGAGCGCGTTCGCCCCGAGCCGGTTCGCCCCGTGGTACTGGTAGTTGACCTCGCCGAAGGCGTACAGACCCTCGATGTTGGTCATCATGTTGTTCGCCGCCCCGAGCTTCATGCCGCGGCCGTCCGGCTGCGGCGTGTAGACGGTGTAGAGGCCGCCCATCGAGTAGTGGACGCCGGGGAAGATCCGCATCGGGACTTCCGCGGGGTCGTCGCCGACGAACTTTCGGTAGATCTCGATGATGCCGCCGAGCTTCCGCTCGAGGTACTCGCGGCCGAGGTGCGTCAGGTCGAGGTAGACCTGCCGGTCGCCGTGGACGCCGAGGCCATCGTTCACGCAGATGTTGAAGATCTCGCGGGTCGCGATGTCGCGGGGCACGAGGTTGCCGTAGGCGGGGTACTTCTCCTCGAGGAAGTAGTACCGCTCGGCCTCGGGGATCTGCCGCGGGTCGCGGGTGTCGCCCTTCTTCCGCGGAACCCAGACGCGGCCACCCTCGCCGCGGGCCGACTCGCTCATCAGGCGCAGCTTGTCGGCGCCGGGAATGGCCGTCGGGTGCACCTGGATGAACTCGCCGTTCGCGTACCACACGCCCTGCTGCAGGCAGCGGCTCGCCGCGGCGCCGGTGCACATGACCGAGTTCGTGCTCTTGCCGAAGACGAGGCCCGAGCCGCCCGTCGCCATGACGACGGCGCCGGCGCCGAAGCTGCGGACCTGCATCGAGCGGAGGTCCTGGGCGACGATGCCGGCGCAGCGGCCATCGGCCCCGACCACGGGCCTCAGGAACTCCCAGTGCTCGTACTTCGTGACCTTCCCCTCGGCCTCGGCCCGCCGCACCTGCTCGTCGAGGGCGTAGATGAGCTGCTGGCCGGTGGTCGCCCCCGCGAAGTGGGTCCGCTTGTAGAGCGAGCCGCCGAAGAGCCGCAGGTCGCGGTAGCCTTCGGCGGTGCGGTTGAACGGCACGCCCATCCGGTCGAGGAGGTTGATGATCCGCGGGGCCCAGTGGGCCATCTCGTGGACCGGCGGCTGGTTGGCGAGGAAGTCGCCGCCGTAGACGGTCTCCTCGAAGTGCTCGAACTCGGAGTAGCCCTGCTGCCGGGCGACCTCGTTGCAGGCGTTGATGCCGCCCTGCGCGCACACCGAGTGCGAGCGCTTGACCGGCACCATCGAGAAGAGGTCGACCTTGAGGCCGAGCTCGGCGATCTTGGCGGTCGCGGCGAGTCCGGCGAGGCCGCCGCCGACGACGATGACGCGGCGGGCGTCGCCGCCCGGGGAGCTGCTCATGGCTGGACATCCTTTCCGGCCGCATCCGCGACCGACGGCGAGGCCGCGGGGGCCTTCGCCTTCTGCAGGGCGAGCTCGGCCTCGCGGGCCTTGGCCGGGTCGAGTGTCGCGAAACCGAGGATCGCGGTCACGCCCGCCGCGGCAAGGCCGAAGCCGATCGCGGCGCACGCGTAGCCCCAGCGGGACTGCGCCTGCCGCGTGACGGTGAGACCCCAGGTGATCGCCGCGGTCCACAGGCCGTTCGCGAAGTGGAAGACGAGCGACAGGACGCCGACGAGATAGAACGCGGTCACCATCGCGACCGGCAGGCTCGAGCCCTGGAAGTGCTCGGCGGTCGTGCTCGCCGCGTGCGAGGCGTCGAACTGCGGGAAGAGG
>JBEIUL010000003.1:0-24897 GCA_040374395.1 Phycisphaeraceae bacterium | reverse complement strand
GGCGGCGGCCCCGGCTGCGGCCCCCGTCGCGGCCAAGGCCGGCGCGGCGTGCATGTCGTCGCAGGTCGCGGCGGCGGTGAACGGCACCGAGCAGGACCAGGGCACGGTCGTCGGGACGATGGCGGGCACGCTGAGCGTGAGCGACCGCTTCGCCCGCCGGCAGGCCGAGCATCTCGCGGCCCCGGCCGAGCCGGTGCGGCAGGGCAAGCCGCTCGCGACCCCCGCGGTCCGCGGCATCGCCCGCAAGCTCGGGGTCGACCTGTCGCGCGTGAACGGCACCGGCCGCGGCGGCCGCGTGACGGCGAGCGACGTCGAGGCGCACGCCAACGGTCGCGGCACGAAGGCCGGCGCGATGTCACCGGGCTTCGCCCCGAAGGCGATGCCGGTGCCGACGAACGTGGCGGTCGACAAGGACGGCGTGAGCCAGCGGATCCCGTTCCGCGGCGTGCGTCGCAAGATCGCCGAGGCGCTCACCCGCAGCGTGCAGACCGCGGTGCACTTCACCGCGATGGACGAGGCCGACGTGACCGAACTCGACCGGCGCCGCCGCGAGTACTCGAAGGTCGTCGGCGAGAAGCTCTCGATGCTGCCGTTCATCATGACGGCGGTGACCAAGGCCCTCCGCAAGCACCCGAGCCTGAACGCGAACGTCGACGACGCGAACTCGGAGATCCTCATCAAGGGCGTCATCAACCTCGGGATCGCCGTCGACACCGATGCGGGCCTGATGGTCCCGGTGCTGCGCGACGCCGACCGGAAGTCGATCGTGCAGCTCGCCGGCGACGTGAAGACCCTCGCGAGCCGCTGCAAGGACCGCTCGATCAGCCGCGAGGAGTCGCTCGGCGGCACGTTCACGATCTCGAACGTCGGCAGCTACGGCGGCATGTTCGCCACGCCGATCATCAACTACCCCGAGGTCGCGATCCTCGCCGCGGGCCGCACGCGTGAGAAGGTGCTGGCGAAGGACGGCAAGATCTACGCCGGACTTTCGCTGCCGCTTTCGATCTCGGCCGACCACCGCGTGGTCGACGGGGCCGAGGCGGTGCGGTTCCTGAACGAGGTCATCCGCCTGCTCGAGTCGCCGGAACTGCTGGTTTCCTGAGCGAAATCAGGGGCCGGTCCCGACTTATCGACCCCGGCGGAGCGTGGCGCGACCGCATATCCCAAAAAGATGGCGCATCCCGTGTGACTTCCCGCGCTTGCGGGCTAGGTTGCATTGACTGCCCGGTGGGGAACCGGGCGGTTCAGGGAGCGCGCCGTCTCGCGGCGCATGCTGAGGGAAGAGGGACGTGTCCAACCGAAACCAGATGGCCTCGACATCGTCCTGCCCGCGCGGTCGTGCGCGGCGTGAGGAGATGGTCCGTTCGCGGCGATCCTGAGTCGTTCAACCTTGCCCCAACACCAGCCCCCGGTGGCCGCCTCGGCGGTCACCGGGGGTTTGAGTTTCGGGTGATCACGACCACGTCGCGAGCAGCAGCGAGAGGTCCGACGCGCCCACCGAGCCGTCGCCGTCGATATCGGCCGAGCCCGCGCCGCCCCACTGCGCCAGGAGGATCGCGAGATCCGACGCGCCGACCGAGCCGTCGGCGTCGAGGTCGGCGGCGCTCGCCTCGCACTCGTCGGGAACGAGATTCCCGTTCGCGTCGGACGACGACGGCGGCGTGATCGCGACGAGCCGGGCCGCCCCCGCGTCGGCGGGATAGATGCGGTACGTCCGCTCGGTGTAGCCGTTCACGAGTTGGTAGCCGTTCACCGTCGAGGCGGACGCCGCGCCGGTCGCGACGACCGCTCGCCCATCGGCGGTGGCCGCGATGCCGTTCGCATCCTGAAGTTGGGTGCCGGGTCCGACGTCGAAACGTCCGAGATCGGTGCCGTCGGCCGCGAATCGGCGGATCATCCTCGCCGTCGCATCGACGACCAGGAATCCGCCGCCGTCGATCACGTGCAGCTGCCGGAAGTCGCGAGCCTCGCCCTTCACGGGCGGCACGAGGATCGTGCCCGCACCCTGGAAGGTAAAGACCCGGACGAGCGACTGCCCGCCGCGGCGATCGACGACGAGCACGTCCGTCGCGCCGCGTACGAACAGATCGACCGGATCGGTCGGGCCATCCGGATTCGCCTTCCCGCCCGCCGCCACGAGCGTGCCGAGGAACGTGCCGTCGCCCGCATGGATCCGGATGCCGCCGCCCGCGGTCGCGACGAGGAAGCTGCCATCGGCCCGCCAGTCGATCGCACGGGCCCGCACGCCGGTCGGCATCGTCGCGATGCCCGTCACGACTCCCGAGACGCGATCGACCCGGCGGATCTCCTGTTCGGTCACGACGACCGGCGAGCCGTCGGGCCCGGTCTCGAGATCGACGACGGGCGAGGCACCGAGGCCGACCTGCCGCAGCAGGATGCCCGACCTCGGGTGCAGCTCGCGAAGGTCGGCGTCGCCGGCCACCGTCCAGATTCCGCAGGAGCCGGCGAGCTCGGCGAGATCGGTCGTCCCGTCACCGTCGCAGTCCTCGCACGCGTCGAGACGCCCGTCGCGGCTTCGGTCAAGGGACATGTCGGCGTTCAGCTCGGTGAAGTCGCTGGTGCCGTCGCCGTCGCAATCCTCCTCGCACTCGTCGGGAATCCCGTCGCCGTGGGCATCGAGACTCGTCCCGTTGCGGACGTCGACATCGTCGGGCTTTCCGTTCCCGTTGCAGTCGGGCTCGCATGCATCAGGCCGGCCGTCGAGATCGACGTCGGCGGCGCCCGCGGCGATCTCGGCCGGATCGAGCGTGCCATCGCCGTCGCAATCCTGGCACGCGTCGAGAATCCCGTCGCCATTCACGTCGCGAGACGCATCGGCGAGGATCTCGTCCGCGTCGTCGGTCCCGTTCGCGTCGCAATCGACCTCGAGGCAGGCCGCACCGACGACGAAGGTCTCGATCGCGTCGGCGGTCAGCCGATGGAAGCGTAGGTCGATGTTCGAGCTCGCCCCGCTCACCACGTGGCAGTAGCTCATGATCGTGCCGCGCTGCACGGCGCCGCTCGCGCACGCGTCGGCCCCGTAGTTGTGGGTGTGCAGCGTCCCGACGTTGTGTCCGAGCTCGTGGGCCACGACGTTGATGTCCCAGTTGCCGGGATTCGTGCCCACCGGATCGGCGAACCGCCCGTTCAGGTACCCGTTCACCGAGTATCCGAAGCCACCGCACGCCGCGTTCAGCCACGCGACGCCTCCGTAGGGAAGGTTGCGGCGACCGGTCAGCAGCTGGGCCACGTCGCGTCCGACCCAGGCCATCGACGATTGCCAATGGTCACGGAACGGGCCGAGCGGATCCGGCTCGTTGAAGAGGTCGTCGGGCGTGGTGAAGACCCGCAGGAACGAGACGCCCACGCTCGCATCGCAGTCGCGGCGGTAGATGGTCGAGATCGCCCCGTAGAGCGAGGCGACGTACTCGGCCATGGCGTCCGAATCCCCGAAGATCGAGAGGAACTCGAAGTCGCAGTCGACGGCGATGTCAATGCGCGGCGCGCGTCCGGGGGGTACGGCACCGAGGCCCGCGACCCCGCCGTCGGCCTCGGCGACCGTTCCGCAAAGGTCAACGCCCGGGCCTCCGATGCCGACCGACCGTTCGAGCCGCAGCGGACCGCTCGAGAGACCGCGCGCGTCGCGGTCGACCGGAACGAGCGAGTACCGCTCACCCGCCGCGCCGAGATCGACCACTCCGGCGGCCCCGCGCGACGAGATCGCGACGTACGCCGACGATCCCGCGTGACCCGCGACCTCGCCCCTGAAGTGAAGCACCCCGCGGGCCGCCCCGAGCAGACCGGGATCGACCTTGCCGTCCCGCACCGCGATCGCGGCGTCGGTCACCACCTCGAACCGCCGCAGCACGAGATCGATCGTTCGCCCGTCGGGAAGCGGCCACCCCGCGAGTTCGAGCGACCCGTCGGCGTCCTTCCGGACGATGCCGATCCCGTCCGCGACCAGTCGGATCTCGCCGGAACCGGCCACGATGAACGGCGAGGCGAACTCAACCGGCGGGCCGAGCGCGGACACCGCATGGACCATCACGAGCGACGACAGCGACGGGCTCAGCATTCGGGAGGCTCCTCGATCCGGTCCACGGTACTTCCCGTTCGCCGCCTCGGCTATCGTGGCCTCGGGAAAACCATGACTTCGAGGCACCAATGGTCGTTGACCGTCCTCCGCGCCGGCTCGTTCCGGCTCGACGGCGGCGGCATGTTCGGGATCATCCCCAAGGTCCTCTGGAGCCGCTGGGTCGAGCCCGATGCGGCGAACCGCATCGGCTTGCAGACCAACTGCCTGCTCCTGCGGGACGGGTCCCGTAACGTGCTCGTCGAGACCGGCTGCGGCGACAAGTGGTCCGATCGCGATCGGGCCCAGTTCGCGATGGAGCGTCGCACGGTGGTCGACGCGCTGGCCGAGGTCGGCGTGTCACCCGACCGGATCGACGCGGTGATCGTGACTCACCTCCACTTCGATCACGCCGCGGGACTCACGCGGATGGACGGCGGAAATGCGGTCGCGACCTTCCCGAACGCCGAGGTGCTCGTGCAGCGACAGGAATGGCTCGACGCCGTCGCCAACCGCTCGACGATGAGCAAGACCTACTTCCCGTCGACGGTCGAGCCGATCGCCGATCGCGTCCGTCTGCTCGACGGCGACGGCGAGGTGCTGCCGGGCATCCGAGTCGAGCTCCTGCCCGGTCACACCTGGGGCATGCAGGGCGTGCGGTTCCGAGACGATCACGGCGAGATCGCCTTTCCCGGCGATCTGATCCCGACGCGGCTGCACGCCCATCCCTCGGTCACGCTCGCGTACGACGTGCTTCCGCACGAGTCGATGGTCCGACGCCGGACCTTCCTCGCGAAGGCCGAGGCGGAAGGAACCCGGCTGGTCCTCGACCACGAGCCCGGTGCCCCGACGGTCCGGGTCGCCCGCGATCCGGAAGATCCATCCCGATACGCACTCGTCCCGGTGGAGAATTCCGGGGCAGGCGGTCCTGGTTGAACGAACCGGACGCCACCCCCTATCTTCCGCATCATGAGATCCCTCCGATCCGCGTGCGTGGCCGCCCTCGTGGTCGCCGCCTCACTGTGCCCGATCGCCGCCGCGCAGGACGGCCCCCCAACCCCGAAGCTGTCGACCGCCCCGAGTCCGCTCATGGGCTACGCGATCGTCGCCATCCTCGGCGGCATCATCATCGCGATCAGCCTCTACCCGTCGAAGCGGCAGCACACCGACCTATGAACGTCACCGACAACGGGCATCCGCCCACGGAGTCGTCGCCATGAAGAACATCCCTCGATCGCGCGTCGCGGTGAGCGCCCTCAACGCGATCCTTCTCGGCGGGATCGCCCTGATCGGATTCGCGCCGGCTTCCGACGCGCAAGCGGTCCGCCGGAGCACGTTCACGATGGTCTCGGGCACGATCAACGGCCAGGTGAATCCCGTCCTCTACATCGTCGACGAGGGCTCGCTCGAACTCGTCGCGATCAGCTGGGACGACCAGACCAAGACCTTCACCGGCCTTGGCTACCGCAACCTGTCGGCCGATGCCGCCGACCTCGGCCGCAATCGCAACTGAGCCTCGAGGAGAACCGCATGAACCGCCGATCGATGATCTCGATGCGAAGCCTTCCGCTCTGGGCTTCGGCCTTCGTCCTGGCCGGGATCCTGCTCGCGGTCGCGGGCCGATTGCCCGAAAATCCGGCCTACGCCGGTATGGCGACCACCGGTTCCGGCGGGTTCACCCTGGTGACCGATCGGAGCGGATACGGGCCCGACACGCGTCCGTACGAGATCCTCTACGTCCTCGACAACACGACGCAGACGCTCTTCGTCTACTCCATCGAGCGGGCCGCCGACAAGCGGATTCTGCTCCGCGACGGACGCTATCTGCCGTCGCTCTTCCGCACCGCGCGAGGCGGCTGATCCGTGTCGAGCTTCATCCTCCCGCCCCGCCGACCGGTCGACACCGTGATGGCCGAGCAGCGGGCGGCTTCGTTCACCAAGCGATCGTTGAAGAAGGCGACCAAACGCGACGGGCTGCGGCTCGCCCTGTCGATGGTCGACCTCACGACCCTTGAGGGCAAGGACTCGCCCGAGAAGGTGCGGGCCCTCTGCCGCAAGGCCGCACGGCCCGCCGAGGCCGACTTCAATCCCCCGATCCCGTCGGTGGCCGCCGTCTGCGTCTATCCGAACCTGGTTCGCGTCGCGAAGGACGCCCTCGCCGGCACGGGCGTCAAGGTCGCTTCGGTGGCGACCGGCTTCCCCAGCGGCCAGTACCCGCTCGAACTTCGGCTCGCGGACACCGAGTTTGCGGTCCGCGAGGGAGCCGACGAGATCGACATGGTGATCTCGCGGGGGGCGTTCCTCGCCGGCCGTTACGAGGAGGTTGGCCGCGAGATCCAGGCGGTGAAGAAGGCGTGCGGGCCGGCCCACCTCAAGGTGATCCTGGAGACGGGCGAACTGGAGACCCTCGACCAAGTACGGTTTGCGAGCGACTTGGCCATCGAGGCATGCGTTTCGCAAAGCCATTCTGGGCATAAACTTACGGACGGCGAGGTCTTCATCAAGACCAGCACCGGCAAGGTCCCCTCCGCCGCCACACTTCCCGTGACGCTGGTCATGCTCGAGGCGATCCGCGACGCCTGGCTGCGGCACGGGGTCCGGATCGGCATGAAGCCCGCGGGCGGCATCCGCACCGCGAAGACAGCCCTGCATTACCTCGTCCTGGTCAAGGAGACCCTCGGCGAGGAGTGGCTTCGGCCCAGCCTGTTCAGGTTCGGGGCCTCGACACTCGCGAACGACCTCCTGCGGCAGATCATGAAGGAGGAGCGGGGTTCGTACGCCGCGTGGGGCGACGTTTCCGAATCCTGATTTCGGCCTCGATCACCGGGATTCACCGCCGCGAAGCACGTCCGAAAACGCGCGGACCGTTCTTGGAAAACCCGTTCAGATCTCGGGATTTGGCTGTTCCCTTGCGGTGCTCCGTCGGTAACGCCGATCTCCCCGCTCGCCCTCGGTGGATCGGACTCCACTTTTGACGCTTCCTGGACATGATCTCCGCAATAATGCCCCTTCGATCGCACTATTATCTGCAGTCGAGGGGACTCATTTCTTCCGCCGCCGTCCAGTCGCCCCTCGGGACGGTGGCTCAATCGATTGAAGCGTCCGATCCGGCAAACGGTCCGGTCACTTCACTCATCCGGACGATGGATCCAACCGTGATCGGCCACGGCACTTGTATTCACTTCCCTCCGGAGCGTCAGGCGGGTGAGGCATGAACGGAGCGCAAAAGAAGCTCGCGCGGGAACTCTTCGGCTTCCGGGTGCACAAGCACCTGGGGGATGGCGCGCAGAGCCGGGTCTACTCCGTTTGGGAGCCCAAGAACCACCAGCTCTGGGCGGCGAAGCACGTCGTGCTCGAGGATGAGAAGGACCAGCGCTGGATCGACCAGGTCCAGCTCGAATACGACATCGGCAGCAAGCTCAAGCACCCGGCGATCCGGGCCATCCACCTCCTGAAGAAGGAGAAGTCGGGCGGCTTCGGCGGAATCGGGGGCAAGGTCCGCGAGATCGCGCTCTTCATGGAGCT
This sequence comes from Phycisphaeraceae bacterium, assembly GCA_040374395.1. Classification (GTDB taxonomy): domain Bacteria; phylum Planctomycetota; class Phycisphaerae; order Phycisphaerales; family SM1A02; genus JBEIUL01. Next base: position 17,300 of record JBEIUL010000003.1, on the reverse strand, counting down.
CATCGACGCGACGCCGCTGTCGGACATCCCGCGCCCGACGATGGACATCTGCATCGACCTCTTCCGCCAGGTCGCGGAAGGCATGCAGCACATGCACGACAAGGGCTTCGTCCATGCGGACATGAAGCCCCTGAACATCCTCGTCGACGTCGAGACCTGGCAGGCGAAGATCATCGACCTCGGCCAGGCCTGCAAGATCGGCGAGACGAAGGAGCGTCGGCAGGGAACGCCGGGCTTCATGGCCCCCGAGCAGGTCGAGCTCGAACCGATCACCGCCCAGACCGACGTCTTCAACCTCGGGGCGACGATGTGGTGGGTGCTGCTGAGGCAACACGCCCCGCAGGCGGCAAGGGTCGACGCGGAAGGCCGCAGCCTGCTCTGGAAGGACGACAGCTCGCCGATGCCGAACGCGATCGACTCTTCGATTCCGGATCGGCTTGCGCTGCTCATCTCGCGCTGCCTCGAGCGCGAGCCCCACAAGCGGGTCAAGATGAGCTGGGTGATCAGCGAGTTGCAGGAAATGTCGTCGGTCAGGGCCTGAACGCGAAGGACCGGGCGTTCAGGCGGTCGCGGCGATCCACTCCCGGTCCCACAGTCGGAAACCACCGAGAAACGCCTTGTGGTTGTCGCCGAGTTCGACGCCGCGCGGCAGTTCCGCGCCCTCGAGCAGCCGGGCGTTTCCGCCCCCGATGACCACCGAATCGGCGACGAATGCCGCCTGGAACAGCCCGGCGACCTCAAGTACCCGCTTGCGCCACTTGCTCTTGCCGAGCCGCTCGAGGCCGCGGGCGCCGAGGTAATCCTCGTACTCACCCTTGCGGAACGGAAGGTGCGCCGCCTCGAGACCGATCGGCCGGTAGTCGTCGATGAGGGCGGTGCCGAGGCCGGTGCCGAGACCCAGGAAGAGCATGCGGTCGCCGCGGTACGAGCCGATGGCTTGCATGACCGCGTCGTTCACCACCCGGCACGGGACGCCGAAGCCGCCCGAGAGGTCGAAGCCGGTCCAGCCGGCACCGAGATTCACGGGTTCCCGGAGGATCCGGCCACGCCGTACCGGCGCGGGAAAACCGATCGAGATCGCCCCGAAGGGCCGTCCTCCCGCGAGACGGGAAAGGTCGTCGCGGAAACGTTCGGGCGTGTAGTCGGGGCCGCTAGGGACCGAACGCCGCTCGGGATCGCCCGACCGTGTCGCCTTGACGCTGGAACCACCGATGTCGACGGAAAGGACGATCATTCGAGGGATGCGGACCGGAACCGCGGTCCCTCTTCATCGGCAGGAAAGCGGCCCGACTGCCGCGAGCGGTCAGCGGGACGTGGGCTCGGCGGGAGCTGGGGTGGTTTCGGCGGGCTTTTCGGCGGGCTGGGCCGCGACGGGGGCGGTCTCCGTGCCGGTCGGAGCCTTGGCGACCTCGCGACGACGGACCGGGACCTGCACCTCCGACCACTTCCAGCGCTCGGCGATGTAGGGGCCGTTGTAACTGAAGCTCCGCGGGGTGCCCACGACTTCCCACTCGTCCTGGACCTTCAGCCATTCCCGCAGCTCGGCGAGCCCCTTCCGCATCGTGGCGAGGCCGTACGGGCCGTTCATCCCGATGCTCACCACGGTGACCGGGGCGGTGTCGCGGATCATGATCTTCCCGTCCTCGCCGGTCGGTCCGAGGGCGGACGACCGGTAGAGGAAGCTCATCGTGGCCTCGCCGTCGCGGACCGGCTCGTCGCTTTTCATCAGGTCGGGGAAGACCCCGGGATAGTCCATCTCGACCGGCGAGGTCATCGCGATGTTCCGGTCCTTGATGTGGTTGAAGAGCGGCCAGAAGCCGACGTTCATCCCGAAGTTCGAGCCACCCTTCGTGACCCATTCCGCCCGGCGGATCGAGGGGTAGTTCTTGATGTCGATCGCCCCGGGCGGCGTGGGCTCGGGGTAGCCGTCCGGCAGCGGGGCCTCGATGCTCGAGCGGCCGCAGCGATAGACGCCCTCGGCGACCTCGATCGAGATCTCGCGGTTCCCGCCGACCCGCTCGAGCAGGTCGGGCGTGCGGACCGCGCCGAAGCCGACCTCGCCCGGGCGGCTCGGATCGGCCTGGCCGGTGGCGCAGGCGGTGAGGGCGAACGACGCGAGGGTGGTCAGGAAACGGGTCATGACGCCGGTTTCGTCGGCGATCGCAAACGGTTTCGGGGCCCGGATCGCGCCGGGGGCCGCGGTCAGGTCCGGTAGGATCACCCGCGTGAGCCCCGCAGCCTCCGATTCGACGGCCTGGGATTTCGCACCCGCACCGGAAACCGTCGCGGCCCCCATCCGGGCCGAGTACGGCCACTTCATCGGGGGCAAGTTCGTCGAGCCGAACTCAGGCAAGCGGTTCGCCACGATCAACCCCGCGACCGAGGAGAAGCTTTCGGCGATCGCCGATGGCGACTCCCGCGACGTCGCGAAGGCGGTGGCGGCGGCCCGAAAGGCGTTTCCGGCGTGGAGCGGCCTCAAGCCCTCGGAGCGCGCGAAGTACCTCTTCCGCATCGCCCGCCGCATCCAGGACCGGGCCCGCGAGCTCGCGGTGCTCGAGACCAAGGACGGCGGAAAGCCGATCAAGGAATCGCGCGACGTCGACCTGCCGCTCGTCGCCCAGCACTTCTTCTACCACGCGGGCTGGTGCGACAAGCTGAAGTACGCGTTCCCGGGGCGCGACCCGCGGCCGATCGGCGTGTGCGGACAGGTCATCCCGTGGAACTTCCCGCTGCTGATGGCCGCGTGGAAGCTCGCCCCCGCCCTCGCGTGCGGCAATACCTGCGTGCTGAAGCCGGCCGAGACCACGCCGCTCACGGCGCTCGCGCTGGCCGAGATCCTGCAGGAAGTCGAGCTGCCGCCCGGCGTCGTGAACATCGTGACCGGCGGGCCGGCGGCGGGGAAGGCCCTGGTCGAGCACGATGGCGTCGACAAGATCGCGTTCACCGGATCGACCGAGGTGGGAAAGAGGATCGCCGCGGCCTGCGCCGGCACGCGGAAGCGGTTGACGCTCGAGCTCGGCGGAAAGAGCCCGAACATCGTCTTCGCCGACGCCGCGATCGACCAGGCGATCGAGGGCATCGTCGCGGGCATCTGGTTCAACCAGGGACAGGTCTGCTGCGCGGGTTCGCGGCTCCTCGTCGAGGAGTCGGTGCTCGACGAGGTGCTGGCGAAGCTCCGATGGCGGATGCGGTCGCTGCGGGTGGGCGATCCGCTCGACAAGAACACCGATGTCGGCGCGATCAACAGCAAGGCCCAGCTCGAGCGGATCCGCGGCTACGTCGACGCCGGCGAGCGGGAGGGCGCGACCCGCGAGGAGATCTGCGAGTCGCGCCTGCCCGCGAGAGGCTTCTGGTGTCGTCCCACGCTCTTCACGAACGTGCAGCCGAGCCACCTCGTCGCCCGCGAGGAGATCTTCGGCCCGGTCCTCGCGGTGATGAGCTTCCGCACGCCGGACGAGGCGATCACGCGGGCGAACAACACGATGTACGGGCTGTCGGCCGGCGTCTGGACCGAGAAGGGCGCGAAGGCGTTCGAGATCGCCCGACGCCTCAAGGCCGGTACCGTCTGGTGCAACACGTTCAACCGCTTCGATGCCGCGAGCCCGTTCGGCGGCTACAAGGAGTCGGGCTTCGGCCGCGAGGGCGGCAAGCACGGCCTGGCGGCGTATCTCGACCTTTCCCGCGGATCCTGACCTGCCGGAGACGAACCCGTGCCCCGCGTCACCGTGACCAAGACCTGCAAGCTGTTCGTGAACGGAGCGTTCCCGCGCTCGGAGTCGGGCCGCGTGCTGGCGATCGCCGATCGCGGCGGGAAGACCGTCGCGACGATCGCCCATGCGAGCCGCAAGGACCTGCGGGACGCGGTCGAGGCCGCGACCGCCGCGCAGCCGAAATGGGCGAACGCGACCGCGTACAACCGCGGGCAGATCCTCTATCGCGCCGCCGAGATGGTCGAGGCGCGATCCGCCGAGTTCGTCGAGGCGGTTCGGGCCCTCGGCACGGTCACGCCGGCGGTCGCCAGGCGCGAGGTGGCCGAGTCGATCGATCGCCTCGTCTGCTGGGCGGGCTGGACCGACAAGATCGCCCAGGTCCTGGGCAACCAGAATCCGGTCGCGGGCCCCTACTACGACTTCACGGTGCCCGAGCCGGTGGGCGTCGCGGTGGTGTTCGCGCCCGATCGCCCGGCGCTGCTCGGGATGGTCTCGCTCGTCGCGCCCGCGATCGCCGCGGGCAACGCGTGCGTGCTGGTCGCGTCCGACGCGAATCCGCTGCCCGCGGTCACGCTCATGGAGTCGCTGGCGACCAGCGACCTGCCCGCGGGCGTGGTGAACATCCTCACCGGCAAGCGCGACGAGCTGGTCGCGCACGCCGCGAGCCACCGCGAGGTCGGGGCGATCGTGGCCGCAGGCACCAGCGCCGCGCAGGCCAAGGCCCTGCGGCTCGGCGTCGGCGAGAACCTCAAGCGGGTGCGGATCGACGGCGACTCGAAGCCCGACGCGGGGCTCGACTGGTCGGGTGACGATCGATGGACCGGTCCGCACGCGCTCGACGCGCTGCTCGACCACAAGACGATCTGGCACCCAAGCGCGACCTGATCCTGATCATCGGCGCGGCCGCAGCGAGATCGACTTGGGAACGGACCCGTCGCGGGCGAAGACCTCGATGAGGTTCTCGCCGTCGACGAGCAGGTCGACCGGCACGGGAATCGGTGACGCATCGGGGGCCGCGGTCCGGATCAGCGGTCGGCCGTTCACCAGCACGCTGCCTTCAAGATGGATGCCGAGATCGAGTTCCGCCGAGTCCGGCCGCATCGAGAGCGTGGCGATGCCGCGCGTCCACGTCGGGTATCCGCTTGCCTTGCCCGCGACGGGCGGGAAACCGCGAACCGGAGGCATCCAGCTCGCGAAGGCCCACGCGGGCTCTCCGCCGATCGGCTCGAAGCACTCGAAGAGCCGGGTTCGCTTGACGGTCGCGGCCATCGCCGCCGCATCGATCGCCTCGTCGGGCACGATCGCTATCTCGACGGCACCGGGCTTCGCGCCCTCGAACCGCGACGGGTCGATGACCAGCGTCGCGAGCGCCGGCTCGCCGGCGCCGATCCTCGCCGCCGGCTTGCCGTTGACGAGGACCGAAGCGGTCAGGCCGCCGTCGGTCGGCACCGTCAGCAGCACCGGGGTCTTCCGCTTGTGCGTGAACGTGAACGTCGCGGCATCGCCGGGCACCGTCTCGTCCTTGTGCCGGCCGTACCGGAACGTGCCGAGCGCGAACGGATTCGCGGCGAACGGACGCTTCGGGGCGGCCTTCACGCCCTTAAGCGGCTCGATCGTGACGATGGGCCCCGGCAGGCCGCTCGCGCGACCGAGCAGGTCGCCCGCGGTCGGGCGTCCGAGGCTCTCGACCAGCGCGACCAGCCGATGCTCGCCGGCGGCGATCTTCATCGAGAGCGGCAGCGGCTCGGTGCCGGGACCGTTCCCGAAAGTCCCGAGCGGCTTGCCGTCGAGCCAGAACGTCGCGCGGTCGGCAAGCGACGGCGCCGCGATCAGCACGCTTCCGGCCGACGCCTTGCGGAAGGAGAGGCGATACCAGCCGTATCCACGACGGGCGCCGCACGCGGCGAGCGACCGCGGGCCGCGGATCATCGCGTACCGGTCGCTCGAGCCTTCGACGAGCTCGCGCTCGGGGAACACGCCGACGATCCGCGCCGCGACGGGACCGGCGGCCTTCGCACGCGGCGCCGACGGGACCGCGGCCACCGCGCCCTTCGCGTCGATCCGCACCGCCTTCCGGAATCCGCCCGCGGGCGTCGCGAGCCCGCCGGCCGACATCGACTCGGCGCCGAAGACGACCGTCGTCCCGTCGGCGAGCATCGTGTCCGCCTGCCGTTCGTTGCAGACCACGATCACGAGCTTCTTGAGGGACACGATCGACGGCGCGGCTTCACCGGGCGGGGGCACGGCAAGCTGATGCCACTGCCCGTCGATCTTGATGTTCGCTCTCGTCCCGGCGATGCCGCAGAAGACGGCGATGGTTCGGTTGACCAGCCCGATCGGCACGACGTCCGCCTCGTTCAGCGTGCCGTTGCCGCCGAGGTCAGCCCCGAACAGGAACCACGAGATCTCGCCGGCGAGCGGCCGCACCGGGAAGACGCGACCGTCGCGAAGGAGCAGCGGGACCTCGTCCGGGCCCTTCGACTTGCCGCCCGCCTGGCCGCGGAATACGAACACCGCCTCGCCGCCTGAACCGCGGATCGGCACCACGAACGGTCCGGCGCCCGGACGGCCGCGATCGGGGCAGGCCACCGTCGGCTGCAAGCCCGGCTCGACGTTGAGGAAGAGCGAGGCAAAACCGCTCGCGAACGACGCGATCCGCCGGACCGCGCCGGAGCCCTCGTGCGGAGCGCCGTGCGCGTCGAAAACCGAGCCGATCGACGCGAGCGGGGCGAGGAACCCGTCGACGGGAAAGCTCGGATCGCCGAACCGGCGGCCGACGGTCGCGCCGCGATGACGCTCGGCGAACGCGTCCAGCACGATGAACTGCGAACCCGAGGCCAAGACCCGCGCGAGTCGGCCGGCCATCGCCTCGCTCACGTCCTCGGGCGGCTTCGCGCCCACCGGGGCAAGCCCGAGCGGATGCCGCACGCCGACCAGCCGTGGCCGCTCGGTCGACACCGAAGCCAGCTGACGTCCCGTCGCGAGCAGGTCGTTCCAGCCGTCCCACACGTCGATCGCCACGTCGGCCATCGCGTGCAGGCGGTTCGCGGTCAGGGTCGGGACGTTGAAGCCGACCTCGCGGGCGAAGCGCTGCAGCTCGTTCAGGTAATGGTCGGCCTCGTCGCCCCCGCAGAAGTACGCGTCCTCGATCTGGACCGCGATGATCGGTCCGGGCTCGCGCTTGCCGCCGTTCGTCGGCTCGCTCGCCTGGAGTACCGACAGCTGGCCGGCGACGGCCCGGTACCAGCGGGTCACGCGATCGAGGAACGTCGGGTGCCGCTGGCGGACCCGCACGTCGGGAATGTCGCCGATCCACGCCGGCAGGCCGCCGCCATCCCAGGTGCCACCGACCGACGGGCCGAGTCGGACGGCGAGCATGAGGTCGTGCGTCGCGCACTCCTTCGCAAACGCCGCGACGTCGAGCCCGTCGGCGAAATCGAAGCGATCGGGCGACGGCTCGTGGAGGCCCCAGGGGACGCTGGTCACGATCGTGTTGAAGCCCGCACGACGCGCCGCGGCCAGCGATGACGCCCACCGCGAACGCGGGGTCAGTGCATACTCGAGCCCGGCCGCGACCAGCCAGACCTTGCGGTTGCGAACCGTGAAACTCTGGCCGTCGAAGGTGACCGAAGGCATCGGGTGGGCGGTTTCGTGCGAAAGGCGTGTGCGGACGCAGCCGAAGCGTCCGATGATGGTTTTCGGGGGGGACAGTGTGTCAGAATCCCGGACCCCGGGCAAAGATCCGGGGTCCCTTCCGTCCCCGACCGCCCTCCGATCCGGATTTCGCGTTCCGTGTTTCCCTTCCTCGACCACGTTTCCCCCGCCTCGGCGCGGCTGGCCGGCGCTCTGGCGACCCTCGCCGCGGTGGCCGGCTGCACCTCGCTCGCCCAGGTCGATGCGAACGCCAACGAGAAGCTGAAGACGAGCGCCGAGGCGATCGGGGGCGAGTCGGCGTACCCGAGCTACGACTCGCGGCGGTACGAGGCGGGCGAGATGTTCCCCGAGCTCAAGCCGGGCACCTACGACCCGCCGACCGACAATCCGGCCCGCGAGGACCTGCGGTTCCGGCCCCGCGACACGGACGACAACAACGCCGACGAGATCATCGCCCGCTTCAACGCGATGGCCCAGATCCCGCCCGAGGCGGAGATCGTCTCGATGCCCGGCGCGGTCGCCTTCGGCCAGCAGCACTCTCCCGAGTACCTCGCCGCCGAGGAGGCGTACATCATCAGCGCCCTGCGGCTGCTCATCGAGGAGCATCGCTGGGGCCCCCGCTTCTTCAACGACACCGCGGCGTTCATGCGGGCGAACGAGATCGACTCGGGCCGCTACGACACCGCGGTCAACGTGCTGAACGACTACAGCGTAGTCCAGCGGCTGCCCTATGGTGGCGAGATCGCGGCGCAGTTCCTCGTCGCCGCGACGCAGGAACTCGACAGCGCGGTTGCGGACGACAGTTCCCAGAGCGCCGAGGTCATCCTGTCGGGCAACATACCGCTGTTGCGGGGAGCGGGCCTGGTCGCCCAGGAACCGCTCATCCAGGCCCGGCGCAACCTCATCTACGCCTCGCGCGAGTTCCAGCAGTTCCGCCGCTTCTTCTACTTCGAGATCACCGCCGACTATCTCGACCTGGTGCTCCGCATGCAGGAGATCGCGAACGCCGAGCGGCAGGTCGCGGTCAGCCAGAAGGTCGAGGAGCGCGAGACCGCGATGGTCGAGGCCGGACGCACCGACCCGTTCCAGGCCGATCTCGCCCGGCAGAACACGCTTTTCGCGATCGACCGGATGGCCCAGCTCCGCGAGAACTTCCGCTTCCAGCTCGATCGCTTCAAGGTGCGGATCGGCATGGAGACCACGCGGTCGATCGGCATCGACCCGACCGCCCTCGAGCTGCCGATCCCGAAGGTCACGCTCGACGACGCGGTGCGCACCGCCCTCGACTACCGACTCGACCTGCAGAACGAGGCCGACCGCGTCGATGACGCCCGCCGCGAGGTGAACGTCGCGAAGAACAATCTGCTCGGCGACCTGAACCTCGAGATGCAGGCGGCGATGCCGACCGACCAGGATCTCGTCCGCAGCGGCCTGCAGTTCCGGCCCGACGAGACCAACTACACCGCCGGCGTCGTCTTCAGCGCCCCGCTCGACCGGATGATCGAGGAGGCGCAGTACCGCGAGACGCAGATCGACCTCGAGCGGGTCAAGCGCGAGTACTGGCGGTTCCGCGACACCGTCGCCGTCGAGGCCCGTCAGGCGGTCCGGGCGATCGAGAAGAACCAGTTCTCGCTGCTCATCTCGCAGCGGAACGTCGACACCGCCCGCAAGCGGCAGGCCGCGATCGACGCCAAGCCCGACCGGGCCACCGCCCGCGACCGGACAGAGGCCGTGAACGGGATGCAGCGGGCGGAGGACCGGCTTGCCCAAGCCGAGCGGGACCTGCAACTGGCGATCCTCGGCTACCTCCTCACGACCGGGCAACTCCGGGTGCTGCCCGACGGGAACCTCGCCCCGATTCCCGGGATGGACATCTCGGCGATCGAGGGTTCCGACGTGATGATCGAGAAGGGCCCTTGACCGGGGGCCAGACCGCGGCAGGGTCCGGGAACAAAAAAGAAAGCGGGCCGCATCCCAGTGGGACGCGACCCGCGCGAAAGGAGTGTGCAGGGAGAATATCCGGGTTGAGGTTCCGTGCACGGACTATGCCCCGAATTCCGGGCAGAGCATCCAAGTTCTCGCAGTCGCGAAGCCGCAACCCGCGGCGATTGGTCCGGGTACGCCGAAGTCCGTTGGAACGGACGCGGCGTACCGCTAAGGTTGGCAACGGCGTTCCTTGGTGACCGATGTACCGGGCAGCCAGGAACTCCGGCAGGCGGAAAACACACATGCGGTTTATCGGACGCAAATCCCTCGACTTCACGCTCGCCGCCGCGATCCTCTCCGGGTTCGCTGGCCTGGGCGGGTGCGGAGGCTCGGGTGACTCGGATACCGCCGGCCGAACCGTGGCCGACGTCGACCTGCTTCCGGTCGAGCGTTCCGACTTCGACATGGTCATCCCGGTGACGGGGGAACTCGCCGCCCAGCGGCAGATCGAGATCCGCAACAAGCTCGAGAGCCGGGCCCTCATCACCGAGATCGTGGCCGAGGGCCAGGCGGTGAAGAAGGGCGACGTGCTGGTGCGCCTCGCCGACCAGGACATCAAGCAGAAGGTCAGCGACGCCGCCGACAAGCTCAAGACCGCCGAGAGTTCGCTGGTCGCCGCCGAGACGCTGCTTGCGATCAAGGAAAGCACGAAGGCCAGCGACCGCTCGAAGGCCGACGTCGCGGTGCAGATGGCCGACCTCGCCCTGAAGGCGTGGCGCGAGGGCGAGATCCACAAGAAGCGGCAGGAGCTCGAGCTCGCCATCGAGGTCGCGGTCATCAACCTCGATCGATCGAAGACCCGCTTCGAGCAGAGCACCAAGCTGCTCGAGAGCAAGTACATCACCAAGGACGAGTTCGACAAGGACCGGATCGAGATGATCCAGTCCGAGGTCAAGGTCAAGCAGAGCCGTGCGGACCTCGAGCTCTTCGAGAGCTACACCGTCGCGCAGGAGGAGGCCAAGCGGGCTTCCGACTACGACCAGGCCGTCGCCGAGCGCACCCGTACCGACCAGCGGAACGACGCCGAGATCGAGAAGGCCAAGGCGGAAGCCGACAGCGCCCGCTACAAGGTCGAGACCGCCCGCAACGACCTCGGTCGGGCCGAGCAGGACCTGCGGAACTGCACCATCGTGGCCCCGAGCGACGGGCTCGTGGTGTACGCGACGAGCATTGATTCGGGCGGCGGCGGCCGTGGCGGCGGCGACGTCCAGCCACCGCAGGTCGGAACGGAGCTCCGGCCGAACGAGCTGGTGATCATCCTGCCCGACACCTCGCGGATGATCGCGAACCTGAAGGTCAACGAGGCTCTCTCGGGCCGTATCCGGCCCGGGCAGGTCGTCACCGTGCAGTCGGACGCGCTGCCGAACGTGCCGCTCGCGGGCACGGTGCAGAGCGTGAGCGTCCTGGCCGCGAGCGGCGGCTGGCGTGACCCGAACCGTCGCGACTACACGGTCAAGGTCGCCCTCGAGGCCGACCCGTCGCTCGGGCTCAAGCCCTCGATGCGCTGCAAGGCCGAGATCCTGCTCGATCAGGTGAAGGACTCGATGAGCGTGCCGCTCCAGGCGATCTTCCGCCAAGGTCCGATCGCCTACGTCTACGTCGCCGAGGGTGGCGGATACGCGCAGCGGATGGTCAAGCTCGGCCGCACGAGCGAGCTGCGGGCCGAGGTGCTCGAGGGCCTGAAGGAAGGCGAGCAGGTGCTGCTGCGCGAGCCCACCGCGACCGAGATCGCCGGCAAGCTCGACTTCGACGCGCTCCAGAAGGCGATTCCCGCCGATGCCGACCCGCGGCAGGCGATGCGCCGGGGCTCGGGCGGAAAGCCCAGCCGCGAGGGCCGAACCGGAGAGAGCGGTGGCGACGAGAAGCCCGCCGGCGAGCGGACCGCGACGGCCGATGCGAAGGATCCGACGAAGGTCCCCGCAGCTCCGAACGCGACCGAGCCGCCGCCGTCCGTCCCGGCCTCGAAGTGAGCCTGACGCGGAACGGGAAGGGGCGCGGGCCGAGTCCGGCGGCAGGTCGCGGGCCGCACGGGACCTGCGGCGCCCGCAGGCCGGGTTCCCGCCGTCCATCCCCGGAATCCCCCTGAATCCTGGAACATTCCCGCTCCGGTTCGGAGACAACCGCGCCCGACCGGCCATGGGAGGCCTGCGTGGACGATTGCACCGACCTCGCCTCGCATCGCTCCGGCGATCCCGCGGCGTTTGCCCGTCTCTACGACCGGCACGCCGCGGTCGTCTTCTCGATCTGTCGCGTCGAGACGCCCGGGCGAAGCGAGACCGACGCCGACGACGCCGCGCAGGAGACGTTCATCCGTGCCTACCGCATGCTCGATCGGGTCGTCGATTGCCGGGGTTTCGCGGGCTGGCTGCATCGCATCGCCCGACTCGTCTGTTCGGAACGGCGTCGGTCGTTCGCGCGACGACGTCGGCACGAGGGAGAGGCGATGACCGCGGCCGTCACCCATCGCGATCCGGTCGCGGAAGGCGAGGCGGTGCGACGCGAGCGGCTCGGTCGGCTCGGTGAGGCCCTCGCGGAACTCGACGAGGACGAACGCCTGGCCATCCACCTCTACTACCTCGACCGCGATCCGGTCGCCGCTGCGCAATCGGCCCTCGGACTGTCGCGGAGCGCGTTCTACAAGCTGTTGGCCCGGGCCCGCGAGCGGCTGGCCATTCGCATGCGAGAGGAGATCGCCTGATGCACCGCCTCACCTTCCTGTTCCGCGATTCCACGCGAGATTCTGCGGGCGATCCCGCCGCCGGCGGGCCGCCGCCCCGCGACGGACTCGATGCGCTGCTGCGCGACTGGCACGCCGAGAACGCCGACGCGGCGCGGCGCGACCGGGCGGAGATCATCGCGAGGGCCTCGGCCCGGCCCGTCGTAGGTCGCATCGGTGCGTGGCTCGGCTCGCCCCTCCTGCGGGCCGCGGCGGCGATCGCGATCGCGGCGACGATCGTGACGCTGGTCCTCGTCCCGACCCGAACCGCGCAAGCGGATGTGACGCTGGTGCCCGAAGGCGGCGAACTCGTCGCCTTCACCCCGGACGGCGATCGCCTCGGCTCGTGCCCGCTGCAGCGCACCGACGTCGACGCCGAGATCGGCGGACCCGCGATGCGGGTGCGGCTGGTGCAGCGGTACGAAAACCGCTTCCCGCAAAAGATCGAGGCGGTCTACACGTTCCCCCTGCCGAGCCGTGCCGCGGTCGACGCGATGCGGATCACGGTCCGGGGACCGACTGGCGAGCGAATCGTCGACGGCGAGGTGAAGGAACGCGACCGGGCGCGGCGCATGTACGAGGCCGCGAAGGCCTCGGGCTACGTCGCGAGCCTGCTCGAGCAGGAGCGTTCGAACATCTTCACGCAGTCGGTCGCAAACATCGAGCCGGGCGCGACGGTGCTGGTCGAGATCTCGTACGTCGAGCTGCTCGAGCGGCGCGACGGCGTCTACTCGTTCACGTTTCCGACGGTGGTCGGACCGAGGTACGTGCCGGGAACCCCGGGCGGGGCGGCACCGAAACTGCCCGCCGGGCTGGAGCCGCGCTCCGGCCTCGTGCTGCTCGCGCCGGGCCAGGCGACGGTCGCGGACGGCGGAGCACCGGTGACCGCGGCCGCGATCGAGCGATGGCTCGCGATGGCGACGCCCGTCCGCACGCCGACGCCCGAGGTCCTCGAGAGCGCCGGGGCGGGCGGAACGCCCGTCGAATTCACGATCACCTACGCGACCGGAGCGAAGGAGCTGGGCCTGGTGTGGCCAAACGCCGGGCTTGGTCAGTTGAACGGCCGGTTCTTCGCGATGGTCGGGGCCGCGACCGCCACCGGCTTCGCACCCGGAACCGACGAGGTGCCCGACGCGAGCCGCATCACCCCGATGCCGGTGCCGCCGAGCGAGCGGGCGGGCCATGACCTGTCGATCCGCGTCGCGATCGAGACCGGCGGACCCGAGCTGCGGGATCTCGCCTCGCCGATGCACGAGGTGGTGACGTCGCGCGACGGCCGTCGAGCGATCGTCGAGCTCGCGAAGCGCTCAAGCATTCCCAACCGCGATTTCGTGCTCAGCTGGCGGACCGACGCCGACCTGATCGGCGAGGGCACGCTCGCGACGGTACGGACGCCGCGCTTCGACGGCGACCCTTCGGCCGGCGGGCATTTCGCGGTGATCCTGAATCCGCCGGCGCGGATCGAGCAAGCTTCGATCCCGCCGCGCGAGCTCGTCTTCGTGCTCGATACGTCCGGCTCGATGTCGGGCTTCCCGATCGAGAAGGCGAAGGAAGTCATGTCGAAGGCGATCGCGGCAATGCGCCCCCAGGACCGGTTCAACGTGATCACCTTTGCCGGCCACACGCACATCCTGTGGCCCGAGCCGCGGGCCGCAAGCGAGATGAACGTCGCCGAGGCCCGGGGCTTCGTCGACGGCCAGCGCGGCGGCGGCGGCACCGAGATGATGACGTCGATCGAGGCGGCGCTCGATCCGAAGTCGGGCGGCAGCTGGCTGACGCCGCGCGAGATGCTCGACCTGCCCGCCGATGGCCGCGCGGTGCGGATCGAGGTCGGCCTGGATGCGGTGCACGACTCGACGCTCGTCCTCGACGACCGGACGGTGAAGCTCACGCTCGGCGTCGCCCTGCCCACCGTGACCGATCCGGCCTCGCGCACCGTGCGGCTCGAGGGCCGCTGGGTCACCAGAGACGGCGATCGCGTGCTTGACGTCGAGCGGGCGAGCTTCGCCCGTGACCCGGCCGCGAACCGCATCTGCGTCTTCCTGACCGACGGTCATGTCGGGAACGACCAGGCGATCATCGCCGCGGTCCGGCGGTTCGCCCGTGGCACGCGGGTGTTCAGCTTCGGCGTCGGCTCGAGCGTGAACCGGTACCTGCTCGAGGAGATGGCCCGCCAGGGTCGCGGGGCCGCCGAGTTCGTGTTCCTCGGGTCGGACGCCGACGCGACGGTTGCGCGGCTTGCCCGGCGGATCCAGACTCCGGTGCTGGTCGATCTCGAGGCGACAGTCGAGGGCGTCGAGCTCGTCGACACGCTGCCGCCGCTCGATCGACTGCCCGACCTGTACGACGAGCAGCCGATCGTCATCTTCGGCCGGTACGCCGAGCCGGGCCACGGGTCGATCACGCTCAGGGGCCGCACGGGAGCCGGGCCGTGGGAGAAGACCATCGCCCTCGATCTTCCCGGCGACCGCGACGGGAATGCGGCGGTCGCGACGCTCTGGGCCCGCGCGAAGGTCGATGACCTGCTCAACCCGTTCCTCGACCAGGTCCAGTCGGGTTCGCTCGAACCCACGGTGCGGGCCTCGGTCGTCTCGCTGGGCGAGGCGTACTCGATCGTCACGCCGTACACCTCGTTCGTCGCGATCGAGCGGAGCCGCATCACCGTCGGAGGCATGCCGATGCTGGTCCAGGTCCCGATCGAGATGCCGGAGGGCGTCTCGTGGGACGGCATCTTCGGCGAACAGCCGCAGCTGCGCGACTTCGCGGTTCGGGCCTGCACGATCGGTAGCGGAGGCGGCGACGGGCTGGTCGGGGGACTCTCGCGGGATCTTGCGGCCGCAATGACCGAGCGGCAGCCGGTCGGCGAAGCCCGACCGCTCGAGCTCCAGGAGACGAAGTGGCTTCGCTTGGCCGAGTCGTCTCCTGATGTGTTCGAATACGACTGGAACGGGCCGGTGACGGGCAAGCCGTCAACCGCGGCATCGGTCGCTCCGGCCGAGCCCGGTGGCGGCGGCGGATTCGGCACCGGCGGAGGTGGGGGCAGCGGCGGCTCCGGGGGCATCATCGCCGATCCCGGATCGGTTCCCGCCCGAGTCCAGTCGCGTGGCAAGATTGATGCCGGGACGGACCGGAAGTTCAAGGACGCCGCTGACGAGGAGATTCTGCTCGGTCTGCGCTCGAACTTGAGCGGTGTTCCGACGGATGACGGGCCGGCCGTCGTCGAAACACCCCTTGCGATGTCGACCGGGGGCGCCGGCTCCCCCGAGCCGGCTGGCGACTCAGCCACCGTCGATCCGTGGCTGGCCGAGCGCCTGGCCGCCGCCGAAGCCCTCCGGATGGAGACCAGGTACGCCGAAGCGCTGCTGGTCGTCGACGAGGCGCTGACCCGATTCCCCCTCGACACGAAAGCCAAGGCGATCGAGGAGCAACTCCGCGTGACGCTGGAGAGCAAGGGAATCGTTCCCGTCCGCCGGCCCGGCAGTCCAGGCGAGATTGAGCAGCGATCGAAGCGGATCCGCGAGCGGGCGGGGCAGGTCCTCGATCCGGTGCTGATGCTGCTGGCGGCGATCTTCGAGCGTGATCCGGCCCTGTCGGTCGAGGCGGCGAAAGCGGCCAGGCCGCCGGTCGACGTGCGGGAAGTCAACGGCACGTGGGTCGTCCGGGCGACGGTGCTCGGCGTGAAGGACTCGTCCGAAGCGATCGAGGCTGCCGTGGTGGCAGCCGGTGGGCGAGTCATCGGCTCGGATCCCGCCGGGGTGATCGTGGCCGAGGTACCCATGGGCGAACTGCTGAGCCTGGCCCTCGATGCCCCGGTCCGGAAGATCGATCCGCTCCGCGCTGTCGCGGATGCGCCGCGAACCGGACCGGATCGCTGAATCGTTCACCCGTTCGCGCGAGGCTGGCCGAAACAGAAGCGGCCAATGATTGACCTCGCCTCGTCAACCGTCGCTCCGCTTCGCGAATCCATTCGGATCGCGCGATCGGGTCAGGCAACCGACGGATCGACGCGTCGCGCGAAGCGCGATCGACCCCTGCGGGCCGGCCGGCTCGACGCCCGGCCCAGGCTGGCCGTCGGACGGCCATTGGGCGGCCGCGTCGACGTGAAGGCCTGACCGATCGGGGATTGATTCGCGGACCCGCTCGGGACCGAGAAGTTCGCAGGTATTGCATTCACAAGGCATTGAGCCTGGTTTTCCTGGCCGCTTGCCGGGGTCGTGGTACGTTCGGAAACTCCGGTCGACCAGAACCGGGGTTTCCGTCCCGCTGATGTGAAACGCAGAGGAAAAGCCTGATGTCCCTCGAAAGTTCCCTCGTCGCGGCCGTCGCCGCGTCGTTCGTCGCCATCCCCTCGGCGCTCGCGGGTGCCGGAACCCTCTCGCACATGACCATCTCGTCGTGGTCGAGCACGCTCACGCAAGTCGGCGGGGCTTCGACGACCTACGACAGCTCGAACCCGTCGAACTGGACGGGCCTCAGCACCCCGACGTACGTCTCCGCCTCGTGCAATCCGAGCGCGATCGCCCCGTACGGCTACCTCATGGCGTCCGAGTCGATCGCGTCGGCCTCGTGGGACATGCTGCAGTTTGCCGGCACCGGAGGCGGCTTCTCGGGTCCGCCGGCCGATCTCACCGCGGTAAACGGCACCTTCGAGGTCGTGGTGACCTCGACGCGGGGCGTCCGTTTCGTGCAGGAGGACTTCTTCTTCACCGCGACGGCCGCCTGGAGCTACCGCCTCGTCACCGAAGCGTTCGGCACCGGCACCATCCTGTCCGCCGGGATGACCCTCGGGCCGGGCACCTACGCGATCGACTACGTCTCGACGGTCAGCGGCCAGTCGTTCAGCTACTCGAACGCCCACTTCGCGAACGTGGTTCCGGTGCCGGGCGCCGCGGCGATCGCGGCGGCGGGGCTGGTCGCGGGCGGTCGGCGGCGTCGCCGCTGATTCCGCGGTCGGCTCACGGCACGGTTCGGCCGACGCCCAGCGTCTCGTAGATCTTCCGCGTCGCGTCGCTCTTGTTCAGGCTGTAGAAGTGGATGCCCCGCACGCCGCGATCGAGCAGGTCACGGCATTGCTCGGTCGCCCAGTGGATGCCGACGCGGGCGACCGCCGCCGGGTCGTGGCGGGCGCGGTCGAGGCTCTTGAGGAGGCTCGCCGGGAAGTTCGTGCCCGCGGCGAGTTCGGCCATCCGCTTGAGGCCGTCGATGCTGGTGATCGGCATGATGCCGGCGATGAT
>JBEIUL010000569.1:0-1636 GCA_040374395.1 Phycisphaeraceae bacterium | reverse complement strand
GTCGGCGCCGGCGCCGACCGCGATGCGACCGTCGGAGTCGAGCAGCTCGAGGGCGCCGCCCCGCGGCGTTCCCTGCACCTTGGCGATGCCGCGGCCGCCGCGGTCGGCGATGCCGAGATGGCCGCCGAACTCGTTCACCGCGAGCTCGGCCATCGGCCGGCCAAGCCCGTCGAACACGCCGCTCGCTCCGCCGGCGGAACCGGCCTGCGCCGCGAAGCCGACCTTGCCCACGCCGTTCTGGAGGGCGATCGTGCCGCCCTCGCGGCTCGCGCCGACCCGCGCCATCACGTCGTCGGTGCCCGCCGAGAGTTCCAGCGAGCCGCCGTCGGTTCCGGCGAAGAGGCCCGCCGCGGGCTTGCCCTCGCGATCCCAGATCGTCACGTCGCCGCCCGAGGCGGTCGCCCCGACGCGCACCGAGTTCATCCCGCGGGCGTTCCAGAAGTCGACATGCCCGCCGTCGAGCGAACTCGTCGCGAGCATGGTCACGCGGCCCTGCACGTCGACGATCTCGAGCCGCTGGGTGCGGACGGTGTCGGCGGTCCCGGGCAGCGCCGCGGCCGCGAGGAGGCCGAGCGAGGGCAGCGCCGCGGCCGCGATCGCGGCGACCGACGCCCGCCGCAGCCGGGACAGCCTGCCGCGGGTCTCGACGAGCTCGCGCTCGAGACGGTCGAGTCGCGCCGCGAGGGCGTCGGTGCAGGCGGGTCCGGGAGCGGCGGCGGAGGGGTCGTGCGTCATGGTGAGGAGGTTCCGGAAGGAGGGACCGGCGACGGGTGCATCGCGAGCGTTCGCTTTAGGATACGGGCTTCCCGCGTTCGATCCGGGCGCCCGAGCAAACACACCCCGAGCGATCACACGATGGCCAGCCGCACCCGACGCCCGACCCCCGTCCGCCATTCCGCGAACTCCGCCGCGAATCCCGCCGCGTCGATCTCGGTCGGACTCATCGGCACGAAGTTCATGGGCCGCGCGCACGCGAACGCCTGGAACCAGTGCAGCCGTTTCTTCGACCTGCCGCGCGGCGTCTCGCTGCGTTCCGTCGCCGGCCGCGACAAGGCCCAGACCGAGGCGTTCGCCGCCCGCTGGGGCGTCGCGAACGCAACCGTCGACTGGCGGTGCGTCGCCGAGGATCCCGCGGTCGACCTCGTCGACATCCTCACCCCCAACCACCTCCACGCCGAGATGGCGATCGCCGCCCTCGAGAGCGGCCGCCACGTCGCCTGCGAGAAGCCGCTCGCGGGCACGCTCGACGACGCCCGGGCGATGGTCGTCGCCGCCCGCAAGGCCGCCCGAAAGGGCGGGAAGACCTTCGTCTGGTTCAACTACCGCCGCTGCCCGGCGATCGCCTTCGCCCACCAGCTCGTGCAGCGCGGCAAGCTCGGCAAGATCCACCACGTGCGGGCCGTCTACCTCCAGGACTGGGGCAAGGCATCGACGCCGCTCCTCTGGCGGTTCCAGGCCGACCAGGCCGGCTCGGGAGCCCACGGCGATCTCAACGCCCACATCATCGACCTCTGCCGCTTCGTGACCGGCGAGGAGATCGTCGAGGTCGCGGGCGCGATCGAGGAGACGTTCGTCAAGGAGCGTTCGATCGTCGCCGGCGCCGGCGGCGAGATCTCGGGCAAGGGCGCCCGCAAGG
>JBEIUL010000461.1:0-2293 GCA_040374395.1 Phycisphaeraceae bacterium | reverse complement strand
GTGCCGCTCGAGCGGCTCGAGGCCGAGACGGTCCAGTGGTGCCGCGAGATGCTCGCGAACTCGCCGCTCGCGCTGCGGTGCCTCAAGAGCGCGCTGAACGCCGACTGCGACGGCCAGGCCGGGCTGCAGGAACTCGCGGGCAACGCCACGCTGCTCTACTACATGAGCGAGGAGGGGCAGGAGGGGCATCGCGCCTACCTCGAGAAGCGGAAGCCCGACTTCGCGAAGTTCCCGAGGCGTCCGTGAGCGTCGCGGTCCCGCGGCCCGCGTGGCCGCTGGTGTGGATCGCGGCGACGCGGCCGAAGACGCTCGGGGCGAGCGTGGGGCCGGTGCTGGTCGGGACGGCGGTCGCGATCGGCGACGGCTCGTTCCGGTGGAAGGCGGCGCTCGCCGCGCTCGCCGGCGGGCTTCTGCTGCAGATCCTCGCGAACCTCGTCAATGACCTCGAGGACTTCCGCCGCGGCGCCGATGACGAGCGCCGCAGCGGACCGCTTCGGGTCTGCGCCGCCGGCTGGGTCTCGCCCGGGGCGATGCGCCTGGCGATCGCGGCGTGCCTGGGCCTCTTCCTCGTGCCCGCCGCGTACCTCGTCACGATCGGCGGATGGGTCTTCGTCGCGATCGCCGCGACGTGCGTCGTCTTCGCGTTCCTGTACACGGCCGGACCGAAGCCGCTCGCCTACCTCGGCCTCGGCGATCCGGCGGCTTTCCTCTTCTTCGGTCCGGTGGCCGCGGCGGGGACGTACGCCGCGCAGGCCGGGACCGTCTCGAGTCCGGCGTGGTTGGCGAGCGCGATCCCCGGTTTCCTCGCGACGGCGCTCATCGCGGTGAACAACCTCCGTGATCGCGAGGGCGACGCGCGGGCCGGCAAGCGGACGATCGCGGTGCGGCTCGGCGGGCGGTTCGCGCGGGTCGAGATCGTCGCGTGCCTCGTGCTGGCCGCGGCGATTCCCGCGGCGTTCGCGGCGACCGGCCGGCCGGGGGCGATCCTCGCGACGCTGGCGTGCGGCACGCTCGTGCCGACGGCGCGTCGCGTCGCCTCGGGGGGCCGAGGGCCAGGAGCTCAACCTCTGCCTCGCCGCGATCGGGAAGTCGATGTTCGTCGTCGGCGTCGCGTTCCTCGTCGGGTGGAACCTGCCGTGGGGCATCGCCCGGTGAGCGGGCTCTCGATCGAACGGCGAACGCTGCGTTTCACGCGGCCGGTCCGCAGCGGGAGTTTCACGCTCGAGCGCCGCGAGGCGGCGTGGATCGCCGTCACCGCCGTGGACGGATCGAGCGGCACCGGCGTCGCCGCTCCGCTGCCCGGCCTGCACCGCGAGTCGCTCGACGAGGCCATCGCGGCGGTCGAGCGGCGGCGCGACGCGATCGCGGCGCTCGACCCGGCCGCGGCGGAAGGCCTGCCGCCCTCGGCGGCGTTCGCGACGAGCGTGGCGATCGGCGTGGCCCGGCGCGAACCGCTGCTGGTCGCGCCGCTCGCGGCTCGGCTTCCGCTGAACGCCCTCTTCGCCGGCGATGCCGCCGAGGCCCGGACCGCCGGCGAGTCGGGCGCGTTCCGCGGCTTCCGCAGCGTGAAGGTCAAGATCGACGGCGAGCCGGCCCGCGACCGCGCCGTGCTCGACGCGCTGCTCGCGACGCTCGCGCCGTCGCAGCGGCTTCGCCTCGACGCGAACCGGCGGCTCTCGCTCGACGACGCGAAGACCCTCGTCCGCGGCCTGCCGCCCGAGCGCATCGAGTACCTCGAGGAACCGCTCGTCGACCCGTTGCTTCTGCCTCGCCTGCACCACGAGACCGGGCTCGCGATCGCCCTCGACGAGTCGCTGCATGATCCGGCGCTCCGTTCGGCCCTCGAGACGGCCCCGGGCGTGGCGGTGCACGTCCTCAAGCCGTCGCTGGTCGGCGGCGTCGCCGCGGTGCGGGCCCGCGCCGAGCGGACGGCGCGGCAGGGCCTCGAGACGGTGCTGTCGAGCGCCTACGACCCGCGCGACGCGCTCCGCCGCATCGCCGCCCTCGCCACGCGACTGCCCGCCGCGACCCGCGACCACGGGCTCGCGACCGGCGAGCTGCATGCCGATGATCCGGGGCCGCCGCTCGAGATCCTCGAGGGTTCGCTGCTGGTTCCCGAGGGCTGACGCGGACGCCGCCTCACCCGATCGCCGCGCGGAAATCGGCCGGCAGCGGAATCGACCGGCCCTGGGCGTCGATCGCGACATGCACGACCTCGACCCGCGCCGCCTCCGACCCGTCGGGACGCAGGAACAGGTGCTTCATGCGGAAGCTCGCGACGCCGACCTCGGCC
>JBEIUL010000114.1:0-7138 GCA_040374395.1 Phycisphaeraceae bacterium | reverse complement strand
TACACCCCTCGGGAGACCTTGGTCATCAAGCTCGCACGAAAGAGGTAGGTGAGAGCCCACAAGACCCGATCGCGATAGCGAGGCCTCGCGCCGGAAGGCAAGAGCTCGGCACGGTCCGCTGCGGTCAGCCGGAAGCGATCGGCGAGTGTTTCGGAAAGCCGCTGCGCATCCCAGGAATCGCCGTCGGCGACCGTATCCAGCGTCGCCTTGAGGTACTCGTTAAAGGACGGAATCGCCATGGGGAATCACTTCCAAGGAGACCGGAGTCGCGCCGCTCACGGCAGCGCCGGATCGTCGAACGTCGGGTCCTGGTCGACCTGGGTGCCGTTGATGTCCTCGGCCGCCTCGGCCTGCTCGATGCCGATGTCCTCGCCCGCGGCCTCGGCGGGCGTCTCGAGGGCGTCGTCGCCGGTGACGCGGGTGCCGTCGCCGCCGCCGCCGCCCGAGCAGGCGGCGAGCGCGAGCAGGCAGGACGCGGTACTCGCGAAGGTCGAAAGGTGGCGCATGGCGGTTCCCTCGGGCCGGGCGTTCAGCGGTCCCACTCGGCGAGCAGCCGGCTGGGCGTCGCGAGGGCGAGCACGGTCAACGTCGACCGGGCCCGGGTGAAGGCAGTGTAGTCGCGGCGCCGCGGGTCGATCCGCTCGTCGCTCTCGGCGTCGTCGAGGACGAGCACGCGATCCCACTCGGAACCCTGCGCCTTGTGCACGGTGAGGGCGTAGCCCCATTCGCATCGCACCACGCCGCTGCGGGGTCCGCTGATGTCGCGGGTGTCCTCGCGGCCGCCGCCCTTGAGGTGCAGGCCCGCGAGCATCTGGGAACTCACGGTCAGCTCGAGCTCGCCGCCGTCACGGCCCTCGACGGTCCCGCGGAGGCGGATGTCCTCGATGTCCGCGCGATCGTGTCGCGCCTGCACCCGCCCGAGCACGTCGGTCACCCGGAACCGCTCGCCGTTCTCGATCCGCCGGCCGCCGCCGAGGTCGTGGTTCGCGGTGCAGACGAGCAGGTCGCCCGGCTTCGGCTCGTGGTCACCGGGGAACTCGGCCTTGCCCGAGAGCCGACGGACGATGCCGTTCACGAGGATCCGCGTGCGGTTGCGGCTCGTGAGGATGATGTCGTGGCCGAGCAGCAGCTCGCGGAACCGCCCGGGCGCGATCGCCCCGTCGGCCTCGTCGAGGATCCGCACGCCGCCGCGCTCGAAGCCCGCGAACTCGAGCTGCTCGCCCGCGCGGGCCCGGCCCGCGGCGACGAGGATGCCGCTGCGGGCGTCCTGCCGATGCACGACGGTGAGCGACGCGTCGGGCCGCAGCAGCACGCCCGAGTCGCGGTCGTCGCTGCCCTCGCCCTCCTCGGGAATCACCGGCGGCAGCTGGTTCGGGTCGCCGATGAAGAGCGTGCGGTAGTTCCGCACCAGCTGCTCGCGGTCGCGTTCGGTGACCATCGACGCCTCGTCGACGACCACGAGGCGGATGCCGGGCTGGGCGGGCTTCGCGCCGAACCGTTCGAAGCGGATGTCCTCACCGTCCTCGGGCCGGACCGCCGCGGGCCGCGTCCGCCAGAGCAGCTTCGACAGCGTGAGGCAGCGCGGCGAGAACGACTCGGGCAGCTTCCGCCGCAGCACTTCCCGCGCCTTCGACGTGAACGTCGCGAGCAGCACCTCGTCGGGCACGAGCTGCAGCTGCCGCAGCGCCTCGCTCACCAGCGTGGTCTTGCCGCTGCCCGCGGGGCCGGCGAGCGTGAAGGTGCGGGGACCCGCGGGATTCGCGAGCCACGCCGCGATCGCGTCGAGCGCCGTCCGCTGGTCGGCGGAAAGCCGCAGCGGTTCGTCCGCCGCCGGCGGTGCGGGTGCGACGTCGAGCATCCGCTCCTGCGGCCGTCGTATCGACTGGGCGTACGAGATGACCTCGCCGCGGCCGAGCCCGGCGATCCGGCGGGCCGGCGCCTGGGAACGCACCGGTGTCGCCCGCATCCGCTCGCCGCGGATCCACGCCACGATGCTTCGCAGCTCGTACCGCTCGTCGTCGCTCTCGAGGTCCTGCAGCAGCCGGTCGGCGTCGTCGACGAGGCCCTCGATCCACGCCTCGCGCGACCAGCGGGCCCGGCCGTCCTCATCGACCTTCCGGTGGATGAGGTCGTTGCGGCAGCCGCGCAGCCGGAAGGCGAGGCCGCGACCGCTCGTGGGCAGCCGCGGATCGTCGAGCATCAGCGGGATCAGCAGCGTCGAGACGTCGATCGTCCGCCACGTAAGGGCCCATCGGACCGATCCCGGGTCGAACGCCTTCAGCACCCACTCGAGGGCGAGGCAGCGTTCGATGATCGCGGTCCACTCCTCGTCGGAGAAGCGGCGTTCGTAGGCCGAGGCCACGCCGGCCGCGAGGGTGTTGGTCACCGACACCAGGGCCTGGTGGAGCCTCTCGAGCTCGTCCCGTTCCTTTCGCTGGTCTACGGAGGGCGACACGGGGCGGAATCGTACCGCCGGCGTGCCCCCGGACGGGTCGCCCGATACCATCGGGCCCGTGCCGTCCCCGTCCCCGCGCAACCCGATCGAGCCGAGGTTCGGCGAGCGCGAGCTCCGCCGGCTGCGGGCCGGCGACCGCACCGTCCGGGCCCGGATATGGGAGGCCCTCGACGCCGCCCTCCGTGGAAAGATCCTCTCCGGTCGTGACGGGGTCTCGCCGCGCTTCCGCAGCGTGCTGCGGGACGTGCCGACCGCCGAGGACTTCATCGCCGAACGCTCGATGCGGCTTATCGACGGGCTCGAGGCGGGGCGGATCGGCCTCCAGTTCGACGAGCGGACCGGCGATCTGATTGATTACCTCACCCAGTCGGGCCTGCTGGTGCGGAAGGCCGTCCAGTGGCGGGCCGACCGGCTGGTCGACGAGCAGGCCCTCGCCGGGGGGGACGACGACGCTTGGCACGATCCGATGGCGACCATCGCGGTTGCCGGATCGACGGGTGGCACCCCGGACGCCGCCCGCCGGATCGATCGCCTCCTGCGGCTGCCGCTGACGCCGGACCTCGCGGCGGCGGGGGGGGCCGACCCAGCGACGCTTCGTCTGCATGCAGTTCTGGCCGCGGCTCGAGTCGGCGGTCCGGGACGCCTGGCGGGACGAGGTCGGGCGGGCGCTCGCGGCCGCCGGCTCGTCGATCGGGGAACTCGAGCGCGAGCACGTGGCCGCCCGGGAACGCATCGAGGCCGAGCTCGCCCGCCTCGACGCCGGTCGCACCGACGGCCGGCCCCGGACACCCCGGGCCGAGGCCGAGCTCGAGCGGCAGGTCCGGTCCCTCCGGGTCGAGCTGCTCATCCACCCGCTCGACGCCTCGGCCGTCCGCCGCCTGCTCGGCGTGACCGACTCGAACGCCTTCCAGCTCAAGCGGCGGCTCGTCGCGGGCCTCGAGGCGATTCTTCCCGACCTCTCGGCGCTGCTGGCCAGGCCCGAGGATGACGACGAGGGCGACGACGAGGATGACGCCGGGGTCGGGCCATGATCGTCGCGTCGCCGCTCGACCGCTGGCGGGCCTTCGCCTGCGGGTCGGTGCCCGCCGAAGTCCGCGATCAGCCCCGGTTCGCCAAGCCGGAGCGGCTGGTCGAGCACGTCGAGAAGCACCTCCTGAAGGCTCGCGACGAGCGATGGCACCGGGTGGTCGCCCACGAGGTCCTCTCGGAGGCGAGGGTCGAGCACCGGACCCTCGGTTGGGGGCCGTACTGCGACCGGCTGGCCGTCGACTACGAGGGACTGGTCGCGGCGATCCTCGTCGAGCGGTGCCGGGAGGGGGCCGATCACGCCCACCACCTGTCGGTCCGCCACCCCGAGGCCGAGACGGTCACCGAGGCCCGCGTCGAGGAGACCGTCTACGCGTGGGACCTCGAGACCCGGATCCTTGCGATCGCGGCCCGCCGGATCAGGTCCGCGAAATCGCTCGCGGCCGGAGAAATTGTTCCGACTCCGGCTGTCAGCCCGGTGGGGGGGACCCCGTACCGCATCTTGACCGGCTACCGCTTCCACGCGGACCGGACCGAGGCCGGCTTCCGCAAGGAGATCCGTCGGAAGCTCAACGACCTCGAGACCCTCAGGTGCGGCCGTCTCTCGCTCTGGACGGTCACCCACGAAGCGCCGACCGCGACGATCTCGCCGGAACGGCCGACGGAGCACTCCCGATGAACCATTCCTCCTCCGAAGCCCGCCTCGAGGCCATGCGCCGCTTCCGCGGTGAACTCGCCGAGCTGTCGGTCGCCGACGCCGATGACCTCGTCCGCTACCTCTCCCTGGCCGCCCGTCTCGAGTCGCTCGGCGAGGGCGAACCGCTGCGGAACTGGCCCAAGGCCGCCCAAGGCACGGTCAATGCGATTCCCGCGGTGCTCGGTCGCGTCGCCGAGATCGAACGCGAGCTGCTTGAGGGCGAGGGCGAGTTGCTCGGCCTGGCCGTCTGCCTCGTCCAGGACCTTCGCATCGCGATCGCTCGCGAGCCCAGCGGCTTCCTCGGCGAGCTGTCCGGGCCGCTCGAGCGGCTTGGTGAACTCGCCGACGACACGCCGCTCGACGACGAGGCGGCCGAGGTCGTGGCCGCGTACGCCGAACTCGTGCCGGTGCCGCGTGAACTCCGTCTTGGGCACGTCGAAGGCCCGATCGGGCTCGGGGCGATCGCGGCGGTCGCGGCCCGGGTGCCCGATGCCTCGCCGATCGTCCCGCTGCGGCGTCGCGAGCAGAAGGCGGCCGTCGAGGAGGAGGAGCTGGCGCTCTGCGCCGGCGTCGCCCCGGCTGAGTCGCTGCGCAAGCGGTTCGAGAACCGGCACGCGTGCGAGGGCGAGCTGGCCGGCGGGGTTCGGGTCGAGGCGTGGGCCCGGCTCCACGACGACTGGTCGATGGCGATCAGCGTCCGCGTCTCGGGCGGGCGGCGGTTGCAGGCGATCTCGGCCCGGGTCGGAACGTGTCCGGCCGACCGCGACGAGCAGGCCGAGGGCATGTTCCTCGTCGAGATGGCCGGGCTCTCGCCGGACGCCCGCAGCCGGCTGCTGATCGAGCCGATCGTCGTCAGCCTCTCGGACGGGCGACGTGTCTCCTTCTGAACCAAGGCCGGCAAGCCATGACGTGCCGCCCGGCTTCGACGCCGAGTTCGTGTTCGCATGCGGGCCGCATCGACTCGTCGAGCTCGCGGCGCCGCGCACCGCCGAGCCGTGGCTGGTTTCGATGGCCAGCTGGCTCCGCGGCCGCGGCATCGCGAGCGAGGGCCCGTCGCCGCGGCGCGAGGCTCGCGCGATCGAGGGTTTCCCGGCCGGTTCGATGCCGATCCTGACCGTGCGGAACGGCCAGGGTGAACTGGCCCTGGTGCGGGCGGTCGGTCGCGGCGGGCCGCTCTCCGACGCGATCGATCAGGTCGAGGCCGGCGACGGGCAGTTCAACGCGGCGACGACCGCCGCGATGGTCGCGGTGCTGACGACCGCGCGGCGATACCTGCCCGAGGCGCGACGACCGCAACTGCGGTTCGAGAGCGATCGTCGGGCCAGGCTCGCCGGCCCGAGCGCCGCGCTGCCCGCGGCGATCCTGGTCTGGTCGGAACTCCTCGGCCTGCAGCTTCCCGACGATCTTGTCGCGACCGGCGGGTTTGACGCGACGGGGCGGTTCACGCCGGTCGATCCCGCGACGCTTCCCGCGAAGTTCGAGGTCGCGCGGGCGTGGGGCTACCGGAGGATCCTTCTCGTCGATGGGCAGGAAGTTCCCGACGCCTGCCGTCACCCGTCGCGATCGCTCGAGGTCCACTGGATCCCGCCCGACCCGCTCCGCCTGCTCGCGTTCCTGCTGCCGGTGATCGAGGGCTGCGTGCGCGGCGACCGGGCCGCGACGCGTGCGGCGATCCTCGCGCTGCTTGCGGTCGACCTCGCCACCGATGACCGGGCCGGCCTCGCCGCGATCGAGCCGGTGGTCGCCCCCTTCCTGGGCGATGGCACGCCGCCGAACCTGCGGCTGCTCGCCCACGACCTGCTCTCGCGGCACCTGCTGCACGCCGGCCGCACCGACGAGTCGAGGGGCCACCATGAGCTCGCCGAGGGCCTCGTCGGGAGGGACGACCGCCCCGAAGGCGTGCTCGGCGACATGTTCGCGTACGAGCGGTTCGCCCACGGCCAGATGCTCGCGATCGACCGCGGCGAGTTCGGCGACGACACGCCCGAGGCCCGTCGGCTCGAGGCGGCGCTGCGCGAGCTCGAGACGAAGTGGTGCACGCGGCACGAGCGGCTCATGCGGATCTTCCTCCTGAACACGCGTTCGTGGCGGCGGAACTTCGCCGGGCGGCTCGCCTGCGACGGGAACCGGCTTCGCGAGGCTTGGGAGGATCGCGTCGGGCTCTGCGAGCAATGGCCAGATCTCCTCGGTGGGCTCGCCCAGGAACTCGGCCGGGTGGACACCACCGTGGGCCGGGCCGAGAGTGAGTTGCTCGACGTCGCCCACGCCTTGGCCGTCCTCGAGGGATCGATCCCCGCCGGTTGGAAGGACCTGATCCGCCCGTTCGCCGCGGGCTCGGGACCGCCACCGGCGCCAAGCCGACTCGACTCGTTCGGGCCGCTCACCTGGATCCGGCGCCGCATCGCCCTCGGCGAGCCGGTCGCTTCCGCCGAACTCGAGGCGCTCGCGCTGGGCCTCGGCACGGTCGACGATCCCATGCCTTTCCAATACGTCCGCGCCGCCGAACTCGCGATCGCCCTCGCCCCGGCGGCGACCCCGTGGGTGGCCGGCCTCGCGGCGAAGATCGCCCGCTCGAGCCTCTTCCGCGAGGATCGCGCCGACGCCGACTCGATCCTCCGCGTGCTGTCGCTGCGGGCCCACGCGGCGATCCGGCCGGTGCTGGGCGCGGCGACGCCCGCGCCGCTCGTGCCGCGGGCGGGAACCTCGCTCCGCGCCCTCTTCGACGACCTGGCGGGAGATCCCGCATCGATCGCGGTCCGCTGCCCGTACTGAACGCCGAGTGGGGGGCTTCGGACGGAGAAAGTCGCCGCGGCGCCGGAGGCTGTCCCCCGGCGCCGCGACCATTCGCGAGTGCTTCGCGGGACCGTCGGTTCAGCAATCGCCCCACGCCGCGAGGATCGCGGTGAGGTCGCTCGCCCCGACGTTGCCGTCGCCGTCGAGATCGGCGGCCCCGCCCGCGC
>JBEIUL010000587.1:0-1507 GCA_040374395.1 Phycisphaeraceae bacterium | reverse complement strand
CTGACCCTCCTCGGCGAGCTCGAGCGGTCGCCGCTCGGGCGGCTCGGGCCCGAGGTGACGCGACGGGCCGTCCGTCCGCTCGCCGAAGCGCTGCTCATCCGCGACCTCGTGCACCTGGCGCGGATGTCGACGAGCCTCGAGCACCGCCGCCGCACTCGGCGGCGACTCGCGGTGCGCCACGCCCGCGGCGACGGCATCGAGCGGCGCTACCTGAACCGCATCGAGATCACCGGCCTCGGACGGCGGGCGAGGCTCGATTTCCGCTCGAGCGACTGGCCCGCGCGGCTGCTCGCGATCGTCGCCCCGCTCGTGCCCGAGTCGCTGCGGGGCACGATCGTCGAGCGCGAGCTGCGCGGTTACGTGATCGACCTCGTCGAGCGGCTCGCCCGCGATCCGCTGGACGCCGACGGCGCGGCCGAGTCGCGGCTCGCGATCCTCGATCGCCTCGAGCGGCTCTGCCGCGACACCGGCGGATTCCGCGGCATGTCGGCGTCGGAAGTCAAGCTGCGGGTCGAGGGGTTCGAGCGGGGCTGACCGTTCACCCGCCGTGCTCGCGGCGGCGGCGAGCGGGCGGGATCCCCATCTGCTCGCGGTACTTCACCACGGTGCGGCGGGCGATGGTCATGCCGCGGGCGGCCAGGGCGTCGGCGAGGGCCTGGTCGCTGAACGGCTTGCGGCGGTCCTCGGCGTCGACGAGTTCCTTGAGGGCGGCCTTCACCGCGTCCCAGCTGCGGTCCTCGCCCTCGGCGGTCTCGATGCCGCCCGAGAAGCACTTCCGCAGCTCGACGAGGCCGCGGGGCGTCTGCATCCACTTGCCGGCGACCGCGCGGCTGACCGTCGCCACGTGCACGCCGATCCGGTCGGCGACCTCGACCATGGGGAGCGGCTTGAGGAACTGCGGGCCGTGGTCGAGGAACTCGCGCTGGCGATCGAGCACCACCTGCACGACCCGCAGCAGGGTGAGCTTCCGCTGCTCGATCGCGTCGATGATCCAGCGGGCGTCGCGCACGCCCTTCGCGACGAACTCGCGGGTCGGCCGTTCGGTCTTGACGTCGCGGACCATCTTCTCGTAGCCGGGCACGACCCGCAGCGACGGCAGCGTGCCCTCGAGCAGGCGAGCCTCGTAGCGATCGTTCGCCGGATCCCACTCGACGATGACGTCGGGCACGATCGGCCGCTCCTCGGCGGTGACGAGCTCGCGGCCGGGATTCGGGTCGAGGCGCCGGAGCAGCGTCTTCGCCCGCTGCACCCGGTCGAGCGGAATCTTGAGCTTCTCGGCGATCTTCGGCAGGCGGTTCTGGAGGAGGTCCTCGAAGCGATCGGCGACGACGGTGCGGGCGTCGCGCCACGCCGCGAGCTCGGCGGCGTCGGGTTGGGCGTCGCCGGCGGGATCGGGTCCCGCGGCCTCGAGCCGCCGGATCCGGTCGTCGATCTGCAGCAGGATGCACTCGTGCGGCGAGCGGGCGGCGAGCCCGACCGGCTCGAGCGCCGCCTGCAGCGCGGCGAG
>JBEIUL010000057.1:0-9357 GCA_040374395.1 Phycisphaeraceae bacterium | reverse complement strand
GGTCAGCGGGATCGTCGGGTCGAGCATCGTGGTGAGCACGTCGACGAACGGCACCGCGAGGATGATCCCGCGGTATCGGTCGGGGGCCAGGTTCGCGATGGCGCCCATGAGCAGCCCGCCCGCCGAGCCGCCGCTCGCGAAGACCCGGGCCGGATCGCACCACTTCTCGCGCACGAGGAAATCGGTCGCGTCGATGAAGTCGAGGAAGGTGTTCTTCTTCCGCAGCAGCCGCCCGTCCTCGTACCAGTCCTGCCCGAGGTCGGCCCCGCCGCGGACATGGGCGATCGCGAGGGCGAAGCCGCGGTCCATGAGCGAGACGCCGGCGAGGTCGAAGACCGCATCCGAGGGAAACCCGTACGAGCCGTAGGCCTCGACCAGCACCGGGTGCTTCCCGTCGCGGGCCCAGGCGTCCTTCCGCCAGGCGAGCGAGACGGGAATCCGCTTGCCGTCGCGGCTCGGGGCCCAGACGCGGGCCGTCGCGTAGCGCGACGCGTCGTAGCCGACCACCGGCGTGACCTTCCGCACCACGGAGTCTCCCGTGCGGAGGTCGACGTCGAGCGTCGTCCGCGGGGTGACCATCGAGCTCCACGCGACCCGCACCGCCGGGTTCGCCGGATCGGGGTTGTCGCCGAGCGACATCGAGTACGCCTCGGCGTCGACGGGGACGCGGAAGCCGCCGCCGCCCGACCACGGCTGGACCCGGACCGTCGCGTTCGCCTCGAACCGCTCGGCGAGGACGAGCCCCGCGTCGAGCGGCGCGACGTCGTCGATCGCGACGTCGGCGCGGTGAGGGACGAGCTCGCGCCAGGTCGCCCGGTCAGCCGGGGTCGCCTCCGGCACCGCGACGACGCGGAAGTTCCGGGCGTTCTCGTTCGTGCGGACGATCCAGTCGCTCCCGAGGTGGTCGGCGTACTCGCGGATGTCGGGCCGCCGCGGCAGCACGACCGTCGCGGGCTCGGCCGGCCGGTCGAGCGGCACCGCCCGCAGCTCGGTCGTGTCATAGCCTTCCATCTCGATCATGAGCCATTTCCGGCCCGCGCTCGCGGCGATCGAGGTGAAGAGCGTCTGGTCGGGCTCCTCGTAGATCGTCACGTCGGTCTCGACCGGCATGCCGAGGACGTGACGCCGCACCGGCCCGCTCTGCAGCAGCACCGGATCCTGGTGCAGGTAGAAGACGCTCCGCGAGTCGTTCGACCAGACGAGCGGCTCGAGCGTGCCGGGAATCCGGTCGACGAGCATCTCGCCGGTGCGGAGGTCCTTGATGCGGAGGTCGTGCCCGCGGCGGCCGACGGTGTCCTGCGTCCACGCGAGCAGGTTCCCGTCGGGGCTCACCTCGAGATCGCCGATCCGGAAGTACGACTCGCCCTTCGCCAGCTGGTTCGCGTCGAGCAGGACCTCGTCCCTCGCCGCCGGGTCGGGACCGGAGACGCCGCCCTTCCGCCGCATCTCGATCGGGTACTCGGCCCCGGTCCGGAAGGCGGTCCACCGCCACCATCCGCGGTCGTGCACCGGCGGCGTCGCGTCGTCCTCGCGGATGCGGCCGCGGATCTCGCCGTAGAGGCGGTCGACGAGCGGCTCGAGCCGATCGAAGTACGCCTCGGCATGGGCCTGCTCGGCGCGGAGGTGGGCCATCACGTCATCCCGCTTCCGCTCGGGATCGTCGTCGCGCATCCAGTAGTACTCGTCGATGCGGTCGCCGTGGGGGCTCGACACCACGTGCGGCACCTCCTTCGCGACCGGAGGCCGCGGCAGGCCGATCGAGGAGCAGCCCGCGAGGAAAAGAGCGGGAACCGAGAGGATCGCCACGCAGCGTCGCATCAGGTGGGGCATGGGCGGATTTCCCGAAAGCAGGGATCCATCAGGGTACCGCGATCTCGCAATTGACCCACGATACAATTATTGTCCTGAATCCCATGACCGCATCCGCCCGACTGAAGCGCTTCGCCTATCCGCTCCTGCGGTCCTACGCGCAGGCTTTCCCGCACCACCGCTGCCGGCGGCGCGGGATCTCCTACGAGGTAGATCTCCGGGAACTGATCGACTTTCGCATCTATTTCGGCCGGGGCTGGGAACCGTTGACGCGGCAGTTCCTCGAGGGGGAACTCCGGCCCGGATCGACCGTCCTCGAGGTCGGCGCGAACGTCGGGTCGCTCACCCTCGAGATCGCCCGCCTCGTCGGTCGCGACGGCGCCGTGCACGCCATCGAACCGACCGCCGGCGCGTTCCGCAAGCTCGAGCGGAACCTCTCGCTGAACGCCGACCTCGTGCCGCGGGTGCACCTGCACCGCATGCTGGTCACCGACGGCGACGGCTCGACCCCGACCCGTGAGCTCCGCTGGAGCTGGCGGATCGACCGGGAGCCCGTCGAACGAGAGCACGTCGCGGTCCCGGCGGTCTCGATCGACCGCATGGTCTCGACCGTCGGGCTGGCTCGGCTCGACCTGCTGAAGGTCGATGTCGACGGCTACGAGATGAAGGTGCTGCGGGGCGCGACCGAGACGCTGGAACGGTTCCGCCCGACGATCCTCATCGAGCTCGACGACGCGTCGCTCGCGACCCAGGGCGACTCGGTCGGGTCGGCCGTCGAGTTCCTCGAGGCCCGGGGCTTCCGCGGCACGCGTCTCGACGGGACGCCGCTCTCCGAGCGGACCGCATCCACGGGGCACGCCGCCCACAACGCCGTGTTCCGCGCCGCCGGGGCCTGACCGATGCCCAAGACCCTCAAGCAGTACTTCGCGGCCGCCCGGAGCGTCGTCCAGGACCTGCGCGATCCGGTGCTCCGGCACGCCCGCGGCGTGGTGCACGTCGGCGCGAACCGCGGACAGGAGCGGCGGAAATACGACCGACGCGGCATCGAGGTCGTATGGGTCGAGCCGCTGCCCGATGTGTTCGAGCTGCTCGAGCGGAACATCGCGGGGTTCGCTCGCCAGAGGGCGATCCGGGCCCTCGTCTCGGACAGCGACGGATCGACGGTGAAGTTCAACGTCGCCGACAACGGCGGCCGGTCGTCGTCGATGCTCGAGTTGACCGGCCATCGCGACGTATGGCCGCACGTCGGGTTCTCGCATTCGATCGAGCTCGAGACCTTCACCCTGCCGACGCTCCTCGCCCGCGAAGGCGTCGACCTCGGACGTTTCGACGCCCTCGTGATGGACACCCAGGGAGCCGAGCTGAAGGTCCTCCGTGGGGCGGCGCCGATCCTCGATCGCTTCACCTGGATCAAGGCCGAGCTGTTCGGGTTCGAGGCGTATGCGGGGGCGTGCCAGCGGCCGGAGGTCGATGCGTTCCTCGCCGGGCATGGCTTCCGGCCGGTCGCGACCCGCTTCCAGGCCCGTCACCCTTCCGGCGGAATCGCCGAGGACGTGATCTACCGCCGCGACGGGAAGCGGACCGTATAGTCCGGGCATGACCTCCATCGACACCGTCCGCGACGCCCACGCCTGGCTCCGCTGGCTCACCGGACGCACCCTCGAGGCGTGCGCGGCCCTGCCGGCCGACGAGTTCCGCCGCGAATTCCCGATCGGGATCGGCAGCGTCCACGCGACGCTGGTCCACCTCGTCGGGGCCGAGCGGATCTGGATCGCGGTGCTCGAGGGTTCCGATGCCGCCCTCTCGATGCCCTCTCGCGACGAGCTGCCCGACGCGGCGGCGATCGCGGCGGCGTGGAAGGAGGTGCGGCCGCGCTGGGACGCGTACCTCGCGAAGATCGACGAACGCGAACTCGCCTCGGTCCGCGTGCGGGTTCGCGACGGCAAGGAGTTCCGCCAGTCCGTCGCCGACATCCTGATGCAGGTACCGACGCACGCCCACTACCACCACGCCCAGCTCTCTTTCATGTTCCGCCGCATGGGCCGGTCGCTGCCCGACTCGAGCTGGATCCTCTGGGGCCGCGAGCGCCTCGCCGGAAGCGGGCGATGAGCGCGGCGGGCGACCTCGCGGTCTCGCTCGACGACGTACGTGAGGCGGCCGCGCGGATCGGGCCGTTCGTCCATCGCACGCCGA
This sequence comes from Phycisphaeraceae bacterium, assembly GCA_040374395.1. Classification (GTDB taxonomy): domain Bacteria; phylum Planctomycetota; class Phycisphaerae; order Phycisphaerales; family SM1A02; genus JBEIUL01. The sequence goes on along the minus strand of JBEIUL010000057.1, from coordinate 5,355 downwards.
CCATCCCCTGCCCCGCGATCGTCGCGCGGGCCGGCCGGCCCGTGCACCTGAAGCTCGAGTCGATGCAGCGGACGGGCAGCTTCAAGATCCGCGGGGCGACGAACGCGGTGCGGCGGATCGCCGATTCCGAGGCCTTCCGCGGCGTGGTGACGCACAGCTCGGGCAACCACGCCCTCGCCCTCGCGACCGCGGCGGCCGACCGCGGCATTCCCTGCCGCGTGGTCATGCCCTCGAACGCCTCGCCGCTCAAGCGGGCCGCCGTCGAGGCGGCCGGGGCGAGCGTCGTGACGAGCGGCGACACCGCCGCCGAGCGCGAGGCGAAGGCGAACGAGGTGCAGGCCGCGACCGGGGCCACGATGGTCCCGCCCTACGACCACCCGTGGACGATCGCCGGCCAAGGGACGATCGCCCTCGAGATCCTCGCCGACCTGCCCGACGCGGCGACGCTCGTCGTCCCGGTCGGCGGCGGCGGGCTCATCGGCGGCATCGCGGTCGCGGCGAAGTCGCTGCGGCCGGACGTCCGCATAGTCGGGGCGGAACCCTCGCTCGCCGACGACGCCGCCGAATCGAAGCGGACCGGACGGATCGCCCCGCAGCGGCCCCCGGTCACCGTGGCCGACGGCCTTCGGGCCCCGCTCGGGCGGCTGACCTTCCCGATCGTCGCGAGCCTCGTCGACGAGATCGTGACCGTGCCCGAGGAGGCGATCGTCGCCGCGATGCGGATGGTGATGGAAGAGGCCCGGCTCGTGATCGAGCCGAGCGCCGCGGTCGGCGTCGCGGCGATCCTCGCGGGCTCGGTCGGCGGCGACGCAAGCCGTCCGCTCGTCTGCGTGCTGTGCGGCGGGAACGTCGACCTCGTGCGGCTGCCGTGGCTCGTGCGGTGAGCCTCACGCCCCGGGCGGCGACGGCCTGGTGACGAACCGGTCGAGAGCACCGTCGCATCGGGGACCCATTCGCCGCGCAGCACCGCGAGCAGCAGGATCGCCGCGAAGCCGCCGAGCCAGCCGGCAATGCGAAGCCACGTCAGCGGCGGGAACGGGCGACGCCCGGCGTCCACCACGCGGCGGCATGGTCGGCGAACGAGCAGACCCGCTGGTCAAGGCTTCGACCGGGGAACCGCTCGTGGACCCGCAGCGACAGCATGCGGCAGGTCTCGACGATCCGGGCCGGATCGAGGGTCGGCGTCAATTCTGAGGTCCGCGCGGAGACTAGCTTCTTCCGCGTCCGGGAGCGAGCCGTCTCAGCGGCGACGCCGCGATCCGACGAGCCCGAAGATCGCGAAGGCGACCAGCGTGGCCGGCCCGGGCACGGCGACGGCGTTCGCGGCGACCGAGAGCAGCGCCGAGTTCAGGATGTCCTGGTCGGGCGACGCCTCGATCCGGATGCTGCCGAACATCGCGTAGTTGCCCGCGGCGAGCGTACGGACGAAGCTTGAGCCGACCGGCTGGGAGTACGAGAAGACGGCTCCGTCGGACCCCATGCACTCGAGGACGAGCACCGCACCGTCCGGGTTGGCGGAACCCATGTCGAGGAAGAACGTCACGAACGCGTCCTCGGTGACGGTGAAGTTCAGCGTGAAGTTGCTGTACGCGGCGTAACCGCCGAAGCCAGCGCCGTTCGTCGAGATCGCGGCGTTGGCCGAGATCGTGAACTCGTTGTCGAAGAGCGACGAGCCGATGCCCGCGAACTGCAGCAAACTCGGCCCCGAGACGTACCGCGAGCCAAACCACGGCTCGAACGTCGAGTTGGTGACCTGGTCAGCCGTCGCGCCGTCCGACACGCCCGCGACGAGGTCCCGCTGCGAGTAGGTGAGGACACCGGCGTCGACCGCCGAGACGGCCGTGAGGACGGCGACGGATGCTGCAACGCTGCTGAAACGCATGGCCCATTTCCCTCCCTGAAACCGGCGGGACCCCCTCCAAGGAGCCTGCCGGACCGACGGACGATACCGGGAGAGGCCGGCAAAAACAGCCTGTCACCCGAAAATCGTCCGAATAGCAAGATCTTGACGCCCGAGAACTATGCCGCCCGCCCCCTCAACAGCGGCGGCGACTGCGGGAAAGGCCCCAGAGGCCTCCCACCAGCGCAAGCCCCCCGGGTCCGGGCACCGCGACCGCATTGACCGAGATGGTCAGCCAGCTGTCGTTCGAGAAGTCGCCGCCGTTCGGGGCGACGATCGAGATGAGCCCGACCAGCGAGTAGTCGCCCGCCACCAACGTGGCGGTGAAGATCGTCTTGTCCGGGATGAAGCTGGCGTAGATGTTCCCGTTCGCCGACGCGAGGGCGAAGCTCAGGATCGAGCCCTGCGTGATCTCGCGGCCGATGTCGACGTAGATCGTCGCGTTCGCCGTCTCGGTCACCGTGAAGTCGAGCCGGCAGTCGGCGTACGCGTCGTAGCCGCCGTAGCCGGGCGAGGTCGCGTTCACGGTCACGTCGGCGGTGATGCTGAACTGGTCGTCGGCGAGCGACGAGCCGATCGCAGCGAACTGGAACATGCCGAAGGCGGTGTCCGATCGCGAGCCGTACCACGAATCGAGGCCCGAATGCGACGCCTCGTCGCCGGCCCCGCCGCTCGAGACGCCGGCGGTCAACTGCTGGTGCGTGTAGGTGAAGACGCCGCCCTCGACGGGGGCGACCGACGCGAGTGCGGCCAAGACGGCCGCGGCAACGAATGAACGCATGAACATTTTCCCTCTCCTGTTCCCGACGCACCGGACGCGGCGCGAGTCGGGGACGGGACCACCATACCGGCGATGCACCGGCGCCCGCCAGCGAGGCCCGCGAAGACGCGGATTCCGCCCGGGCGAGGTCCGAGAAGGGACCGGTCAGCCGCCGGGCCGCAGCACCGACCGAAGCCGCACCTCGATCTCGCGCACGTTCGCGACGCCCTGAAAACCAGGAGGCGGAGGCCGGCGTGGGCCGCGGGCCTGCACCCGCTCACTCCTGTTCGACGATCGTCCACCCCCACCCCGCCACCACGTCGTCCCTCCGCTCGGGCGGCTGCACATCGAGCGAGCGGATCTCGCCCCCGCCGACCGTCGCCGTCACCACCGTGCGGCCCGGCGCGTGCAGCCGGAACGATCCTGACCAGTCGGTCGGCAGGGCCGGGCACACGATGATCTTCCCGTTCGCCGCCTGCAGCAGCATCTCCTGCGTGACCGTGAGCAGGTTGCCGCCGTGGCACTGGTCGGGGACCCAGTCGAAGTTGGGGCCCCAGAAGGTCGGAAAGCGGAAGTTGGGATTCGTGTTGCGGATCTTCGCGAGCAGGTTCGTCGCCGCCTCGTCGGCGAGGCCGAGCCGCGCCGCCTGCATGCCGTCCTGCGTCCAGCCGTGGGTCATTCGTTCGATGCGGCCCTCGTACGAGGCCCGTCCCTCGGCCAGCAGGCCACGGCCGACGCCCGAGTGGTTGAACGGCCAGATCGCGTAGAGCTCGGGGTTCTCGCAGTTGCTGCGCCGCGGATCGAACTCGGCGGCGGGCAGGAAGCGGCGGGTCGCGCCATCCGCCGGCTCGGTCATCGGGATCGGCGGCAGGACCGCGGCAAGGCGCTTCCAGAGTTCGCGATCGTCGGGCGTGCCGGCATCCGAGGGCAGCGCCTGCAGGCGGCGCGCGATCTCGTGCAGTCCCGCCACCGTCGGAAGGTCGTTCCGCACGCCGTGCCAGTAGGTCTCGAGGGCTTGCGCCGGCGAGATCGAGAGTCTCCCGTCCGTGCCGACCGGGAACCGCGACAGGAAGTACTTCACGACCTCACGGGCCATCGGGATCGCCTGCGACTCGAGGCGATCCCGTTCGCCGAGCCATTCCCACCGGTCGAGCATCAGCGCGACGAGCTCGGGCCCCTGCGTCCACTCGTGCTTCCACCACGGGCAGTCGACGTCGTTCGCGGCCAGGCCCTCGCGCTTCCACCCGTAGTCACCGTTGCCGCAGACTCCGAAGGTGTTCATCGTCTCCGGGAAGACGACGCCCTCGCACGCCCAGTAGGACGCGGCCCGGGCGGAACTCGCCGGCGCGACGCGGGCGTAGAAGTCGAAGAGCGGCGAGGTCAGGTCGCCGTCGCCGCGGGCGAGCATGCCGTGATAGGGAAGCCGCGTGTTCTGCCACCAGTAGCAGCCACCCCACTGCCGGTAGTCGTCGTTCCAGGGCTGGCCGTTCACGAAGCGCGGCGCGACGGTGAAGATCGAGCCGTTGAACTTCACGGGAAACTCGCCGCCCGCGGCGGCGGCGGCCGCGAATCGCTGCAGTGCGTAGGCCTCGGAGACGGTCGTCGCCCGGCGATCGAGGCGGCCGCGACCGACTTCCTTGCCGGCCATCCAGATGCGGCATTCGCCCGCCGCGGTGTCGACGGTGAGGGCGACCGGCGTCTCGACCCCCGCGGGCGGCGCGGCACCGGTCTGCACGAGCGCGTCGCCGACGACCGCGCGGAGCTTGCCGCCCTGCAGGTCGAGCAGGAACCCGTCGCCGCGGCCCGCGGTCACCTTGTCGACGATGCGGGCGGTGAGCCCGGCCGCCTCGGGGTTCACGATCGCCCGGATCGTGAAGCCTCCCGCGACCGGCGGGGCCGCGTCGGAATCCATCGCGTCGCCGACCTCGCGACCGAAGATCATGCCGTCGCCGACCGGCTCGGCGATCTCGGCCGCCGCGAGCGGCCGCGGGATGAACTGCACGTCGCGGAGCTCGCCGCGGAAGAGGTTCCGCTCGTCGGAATCGAAGCCGACGCGAAAAGGGTGCCGGTTCGCGAGCGATTCCGCCCGCGCCGGCGAATCGAGGAAGACCCACGACGAGGTCCAGCGCTTCCGCCACCCGTCGGCGGTGCGGCGGGCGGCGTCGGCGAACGAACCGATCGCGGCCGACGCCCGTTCGAGCCCCGCGAGGAACGTCGCGACGTCGGGATCCTGGGCGCAACGCGTGACGACCCGCACCGTCGCCTCGGTGACCGGCTTAACGCTTCGCATCGAATGCGCGTCGATCCTCGCCAGGCCATCGCCCTCGATCCGCCCGCCGAACGTGCGGTGGAGCAGCGGATCTCGCACCTGCCCCGCGATCGACTCGAGCCCCTGGTGGCCGAGCGTGAAGGGCACGTACGACCGCTCGTTCCGGTGGTACCAGGTGACCGCGGGAGAATCGGGCACGACCACGTCGGCCGACTCGACGACCGCGACCCGGTCAGGAGCGTCGCGCATGAGCCACGACGAGTTGAGCTCGCCGCCGGTGAGGCGGCGTTCCTCGGTTCGCCAGTTCTCGAGCCGGGCGGAGACCGTGCGCGGCGATGCCGACGCGAAGCGCACCAGCATCGCCGGCGAACCGAGGTCGACCAGCGTCTCGAGCGTCGCGCCATCCGCCTCGACGGTGATCGTGCC
>JBEIUL010000481.1:0-2143 GCA_040374395.1 Phycisphaeraceae bacterium | reverse complement strand
GCCGCGTGCGAGGCCCGCACGCCGGCGAGCGCCCACCGCCTCGATTCGGCCTGGAAGGCGGCCTCGATCAGCTGCCGGGCGGTCACGTACTCGCCGGACGCGAGGTTCATCTCGCCGTGCCGGTAGAGCAGGAACGAATCGTCGGGCCAGGACTGGAGGCCCCGGATCAGCGCCTCCCTCGCCTCCCGCCGCACCGCCGGGGTGACGCGCGGCGAGTCGGGCCGCACCGGACCCACGATGGTCCGCGACGCCCGGACCGCGCGGGTCCACGCCTGGAGCTTCGCCCGTTCCGCGGACGCTTCCGCGACGGATTCCTCGAGATCCTGCATGGCCCGGTCGGACCGGGCAACGTCGTCCGAGAGTTCCGCGGAGATGACCCGCAGTCGACCGACCTCCCACGACCGTTCGCCGCCGTTCCACAGCCCGTCGAGGACCTCGCTTGCCTGGTCGTTCCGGCCGCCGAGGAAGTTCAGCCGCGACTCGAGCCGCCCGATCAGCGACGCGCCGAACCGCTCGCGGGAGACCTTCAACGTCCGGTCGAGGTCCTCATCGAGCCCGATGAGCTGCATCAACTCGACGAGTCGCTCGAGCGAAGCGAGCTCGGAGATTCCACGGTCGGCGGCGAGTTGGCACTCGGCCTTCGCGAGGTCGCCCTTCCCGTCGAGCATGTGCTGCTCGGCCTTGAGCAGCCGGTAGCGCCCGTCGGGCTCGCCGCCGGCGATCCAGAGATCGACGAGCGCGAGCCGCTGATCGACGGGACGCTCGGCGAAGCGGAGGATGTCGAGCAGCACTCCACGCCACCGGACCTCCTCGGGCTCGACCTCGACCAGCGCCTCGGCGTCACCGACCGCGTCGTTCCAGGCCCCCTGCTCGATGCTCGCGGTGAGCCGCGCCTCGAGGGCCCGAGCGTCGCGGGGATCGGACGCGAGGAGGGCGTCCGCGACCCGGACCAGTTCCGTTCGGTACCCGAGCTGACGGTAGATCGGCATCAGGGCCCGCAGCGCCTCCCGGTTTCCGGGCTCGACCTTCAGGGCCGACTCGAGGAACGCGACCGCCGAGATGAGGTGACGGTTGTTCTCGATGAAGACCGACGAGCGGGCTATGCCGAGGCGTACCAGCCCCTCGGCGTCGCTCCGCTTCCGCGAGACGTAGTAGCTCAGCGGCTCGAGGGCCTCGCGGTACTTTCCCTCGTCGTAGAGGGCGAATCCCCGCTCGCGGGCCTCGGCGACGAGGCTCGCGCGATACCACCCGGCGGCGGCCACCGCGGCCCCGACCGTGACGGCCAGTCCACCGACGGACGTCGCCAGCACCAACCAGCGTCGCCTAGCGCGTCCCGTTCGGGCCATGTCGTCGATTGCCTCCGATGATGCTCAACGCCGTCTCCACGCAGATCCGAAGGTCGAGCCACAGGCTTGCGGTCCGCACGTACTCGATGTCGTAGCGGATCCACTCCTGGAAATCGTACCCGGGCCTGCGGGTCCGCCGGACCTGCCCGAGCCCGGTGATTCCCGGCCGGACGCTCAATCGGGATTCCCTCCACGAGGGACAGTACTGGTTTTCGCCTTCCGGGCTCGGCCGCGGCCCCACGAGGCTCATGTCGCCGACCAGCACGTTCCAGAGTTGCGGCAGCTCGTCGATGTTCCAGGCCCGCAGGCGCCGGCCGACCCGGGTCACCCGCGGATCGTCCTGGATGAAGAACTGGGGACCGTCGCACACGTTGAGCGTGCGCAATTCCCGCGCCAGCGCCTCGGCGTTCCGCCGCATCGTGCGGAACTTCCAGCACCGGAAGATGCGGCCGTCGCGGCCCTGGCGGCGATGCCCGAAGAACACCGGGAACCCGTCGTCGATCACCACCGCGATCGCCGCGAGGAGCATGACCGGCGAGAGGATCGCCAGCGCCGTCGCCGAGACCGCGAGATCGACGATGCGCTTCACGAACGCCTGGCCGCCCCACGACCCGATGCGGAACGGGGATCGACGCGAGGGCGCGCTCTCGATGTCCTCCATCCGAAGCGGCTGCACCGGCGCGGTCTCGATGCGGTCGACGAGGCAGCGGGGACCGACGATCGGTCCCCCGCCGGTCTGCACCGTGTCCGCCCCGATCCAGACCGGGCCGATCACGGTGCTGTCGAGCGGCCGGCCG
>JBEIUL010000561.1:0-1687 GCA_040374395.1 Phycisphaeraceae bacterium | reverse complement strand
GGTCGACGTGCACATGGCGTTCCTCGTCGCGCCGCACCCGACCCGCCCGCTCTTCGCCTGCGGCGGCGACGCGGGCCTCGCGTGGCTCGACCTCTCGGGACCCGAACCGCGGTGGATCCCGACCTCGTTCCGGAGCGTGACAACAGACCTGCGATTCTCGCCAGACGGTACGCGGCTCGCTGCGATCACGCATTTTGGCGTGTTTGTCATCAAGGTGCCCGGCGACGTCGCGCCGACGATCGAGGCAACGCCCATCGAGACTCGAGTACAGTCCCCGTGGTCGCTCGCCTGGAGTCCAGACTCGCGCGTCCTCGCAGCGAGCGGACGAACGCCCGAGGTTGTGCTCATCGACGCGGAGACGCTGGCGGTGGTTGCTCGTCGCTTCGGCGGCAGCGGCTACCACTGGCGCATGGCTTTCACGCCCGACGGCGAGGAGATCGTGGTCGCGGCCGGGGCCCTCGTGAAGTATCCGACGCGGGAAGCGTTCCCGCGCCTGCTTCGCGGGCCGTTCCCGGGGCTCACGCCGGCGAAGCCGTCGGTCGACTGGATTGACGGGGGCACGCTGCTGCTCGCCTCAGGACCGCGAGGCGAACTCGACGCGATCGACCCGGCGACCGGACAAACGGAACGGCTGATCGGGGGAACGGCCCGCTCGCTCGGTACCAGCCGGCTGGATCCAACCGAATCGTTCGTGGTAGTCGGGGGAGAGGGAAGGCCCACGCTGCTCATCGATCGAGGCACCGGTCGAAGGACCGCATTACCCGAGATCGGTCGCGCGGATTTCGGATTTTCGCCTTCAGGAACGCGGCTCCTCTACACCGGTGCGGATCGCCGCTACGTCGTGATTGATGTCCGACGCGGCACGGTCGAGGCGTCGGTTGAAATCCCGGAAGGGACCGAGAACTTCGGCAGCCTCTGGCTCGATGAGGTGCGATGCGTCACCGGAAACGCCAATCGACGGACCCTGGTCGAGCGCGACGCCTCCGGAATCTGGACGGTGCGGCCGGTCCACTCGCAGGGACTCTCGGTGATCACGCCGATCCCGCCGGGTCCGGACGGGCTCCGCTTCGCGACCTGCAACCTCGGGGCCAAGATCATCGGCATGCGTTCCTTCGACCCGCTCCACGAGGGTGACGCGCCGAAGGTCGAGCTGGCCGAGGTGACCGAGAGCCCGCGGGTCTTCGCCGGCAGTCCCGACGGGACGCTCATCGCCGCGGGCGGTTCGGACCCGAGGGTCGTGCTCTATGACCGCGAACGGAAGCTCCCTCTCGGTAGTTTCCCCGTCGCCGACCGGATCACCGACCTCGCCTTCTCGCCGGACGGCAAGACCCTCGCGTCGGTCGACTACCGGGGGCGGATCCAGCTCTTCGACACCCGAACCGCAGCCGAACGCGAGGCCGTCCGGCGGTCGCGGCTGGCGGCGGGCGGAAGACCCGGGTGGCAGGCCGAAGCGGGATCTCGACGGGATCGGTGAACCGTTCGGTACCATATGTACGCCGATGCGGTCCGAAAGGATTGCCCATCAAGCCGCCGGAAGGAGACCCGCCGCATGCCGGACGAGATTCCCAAGGAACTGACGATGATCCTCAACGCGGCCGCGAAGGGGGATGACCACGCCGCCGACCGCGTGTGGAGCACGGTCTACGAGGATCTCCGAAGGGTCGCAAGCCAGACCCTCGGCACGCCG
>JBEIUL010000423.1:0-2564 GCA_040374395.1 Phycisphaeraceae bacterium | reverse complement strand
GGCGGCGGCCTCACCGGCGGCCTCCTCCTCGGCGATCTGGGTCACGCGGCAGACGATCGCGTCGGCGGTGGTGACGGCGGTGACGCCGGCCGGGAGCTTGAGCTCGCCGACGGTGAGCACGTCGCCCTTCATTCCCATCGTGAGGTCGACGCGGACGTCCTCGGGGATGTCGCGAACCTTGCAGGAGATCATCAGCTCCTGCAGGTCATGCGTGACGATGTTGCCGGCCTTCTTGGCGGCCTCGGGCGAGCCGGTGAAGTGCAGCGAGACCTTGACCGTCACGACCTGGTCGAGGTTCACGCGGGCGAGGTCGAGGTGGATGACGTTGTCGCCGAGGTAGCCGAACTGGAGGTCCTTGATGAGGCAGGTCTCGGCCGCGCCGTCGAGCCGCACGTTCAGCACGTGCGAGCCGTGGCGGAGGGCGGCGAGGGTCTCGCGCTCGTCGAGGCTGACGGAGGCGGGGGCGGCGCCGTGCCCGTAGATCACGGCGGGCAGGCGGCCGGAGGCCCGCAGCCGCTTGGTGTAGCGGCTGCCGAGCCGGTCGCGGCGGGTTGCGTCAAGGGTCGGAACGTCGTGTGCCATGGGTCGGTACCTCGTGGGGTTGGGGGTCGGTTCGATCCTCCCGGGGAGGATCTCGATGTCAGCGTTTCGTCCCGATTCCGTGGCGGAACAGGGCCGAGACGCTCTGGTCGTGGTGAATGCGGTGGATGGCCTCGCCGAGCAGGCGGGCGGTCGAGAGCGTGACGAGCTTCGGCTCGATCGGGGCCAATCGCGGGCCGCCGGGGATCGTGTCGGTCACGACGACCCGCGAGATCGGGCTGTCGCGCAGCCGTTCCATGGCGAGCCCGACGAGCACCGGATGCGTCGCGGTCGCGATCACGTCCGAGGCCCCGGCCTCGGTGACCACGCGGGCCGCCTCGCAGATGGTTCCCGCGGTCGAGATCATGTCGTCGAACATGAGCACCGCGCGTCCGCGGACCTCGCCGATGAGGTTCTTCACGACCACGTTCGAGCCCGACTGCCGGCGCTTGTCGATGATCGCGAGGTCGCAGCCGAGGAGGTTCGCGTACATGTTCGCGACCTTCACGTTGCCGACGTCGGGGCTCACCACCACGCAGTCGCCGAGCGAGTCGCGGATCGCGAGGAAGAACTCGGCGATGACCGGGGCGGCCGAGAGGTGGTCGACGGGCAGGTCGAAGAAGCCCTGGATCTGGGCCGCGTGCAGGTCCATGCAGAGGACGCGGTCGGCGCCGGCGGTCGTGATCAGGTTCGCGACGAGCTTCGCGGTGATCGGGACGCGGCCCTCGTCCTTGCGGTCCTGCCGGGCGTAGCCGTAATAGGGCATGACCGCGGTGATGCGCTTCGCGCTCGCCCGCCGCAGGCAGTCGATGAAGACGAGCAGCTCGAGCAGGTTGTCGTTCACCGGCTCGCAGGTCGACTGCACCACGAAGCAGTCGCGGCCACGGACGTCCTCGTCGAGCTTCACGAAGACCTCGCCGTCGGGGAAGCGGGTGGTCGCGGCGAGGCCCATCGGGATCTCGAGGTGGGCGCACATCGCCTCGGCGAGGCCGCGGCCCGAGCTGCCGGCGAAGATCTTGAGGTGCTCGCGGTCGGTGGCGCTCATCGGCTTCCTCCGCTCCGGGCGCCCCCGCGGCTTCGCAGGATCGCGTCGACCTCGGCGAGCTGCTCGGGGGTGTTCACGCTGAGGATGTCCTCGGGCGGCACCGCATCGACCACCGCCACCGTGTCGCCGCGGTTCCGCAGCCACTCGAAGGTGTCGGTGAGGTAGTACTCGCCGTTGGCGTTCTTGTTGTCGAGGCGCCCGAGCGCCGCGAGCAGGTCGCCGGTCCGGAAGCAGTAGTAGCTCGGGTTGACCTCCCGCAGGGCCAGCTGCGCCGGCGTCGCGTCCTTCTGCTCGACGATCCGCAGGAACGAGCCGTCGGCGGCCCGCTCGATTCGGCCGTATCCGGTCGGGTCGGGAATCACGCTCGTCGCGAGCGTCGCCGCCGCGGACCTCGCGCGGTGCGTCGCGAGCAGCGTCGCCAGCGTCTGGGGCCGGATGAGCGGCCCGTCGCCGCACAAGACCAGCGTGTCGCCGGCGCGGCCCTCGAGGAAGCCGCGGGCCATGTCGACGGCGTGACCGGTGCCGAGCTGCCTCTCCTGCATCGCGAAGCGGATGCGTGAGGCGTTCGGATGCCGCGCGAAATGCCCGCGGACGAGCTCGGCGCCGTGGCCGATCACGAGGATCACTTCCTCGGAACCCGCCTCGAACGCCGCGTCGACCACCCACTCGACCATCGGGCGGCCGACCGCCGGGTGCATGACCTTGGGCAGGTCGCTCTTCATGCGGGTGCCCTTGCCCGCGGCGAGGACCACGGTGCGGAGCGGGGTGGATGTCGAGGGGGCGTTCATGCGTGGCGAGGTTTCCGCCGCCGCGACGAGTTCCATTTGGCCCGCCTAGATTCGAACTAGGACCGAGAGGACCAAAACCTCCTGTGCTACCGTTACACCACGGGCCAGGAACTCATCCGCCGATCCAGACGGGCCTGGCCATCGGCGGTGCG
>JBEIUL010000274.1:0-4140 GCA_040374395.1 Phycisphaeraceae bacterium | reverse complement strand
CGTATCCCGGAAAGGCCACGCCGTAGCAGCCGAGGAAGAGGAGGTAGATCGTCTCGAACGGCAGGATCACGTCGGCCGCGCTCCCGAGCCCGATCCCCACGGCGGCCGGGGCGAGGATCGCGAGCTGCCGCAGGCCCCGGCCGGCCGGCCAGGCCGCGGTTCGGATCTCGCGGACGTGCGCCGCCATCGTGAAGCACGCCTGGATCGCGAAGTGCCCGAGGACCGCCGGCAGCAGCAGCCGCTCGCCGCCGAAGTACGCCGCCCCGAGCAGGATCACCGCGAGGAACGAGACCCCGAACACCGCGAAGGCGTGCCGGCTCGGCGAGCGGTCGAGGGCCCGGTGGAAGGTCAGGTCGAGGTACGGGCAGAGCAGGAACCCGAACGCAAGCATCGGGATCGTCGCGACGAGATCGCCGACCGGCCGCACGCCCGACGCCGGAAGCGACGCGACCGCCCCCGCGTCGAGCCGGAACCAGAGCGAGAGCGAGTACGCGACCGCGAGCGTCGCGAGCCACGGCCACCAGCGGTCGCCGAGGCCGCTCACGACGATCGCGATCACGATCGCGGAACCGCCGGCGATCCACGAGGGCGGGATCGACGACGCGGCACCGGACATCGACGCCATCGTCCCGAACACCGCGCTCAGGAAGAACACCTGGTACGCGAGCGTCACCATCGAGAACACGACGCACGCCGCCCCGTGCCTCCGTCGTTCCCGTTCCGCCGATGCCCGGTTGAGCACGTACCCGAACCCCGCGCACCCGAGCACGTTCGGCACGAGGAACGCGACCAGGCCCGGCCAGCCGAAATCACGAAGCAGCAGCAGCGGGAAGAACATCCCGATGCACCAGGTCCAGCTCGCCGCGCAGAAGAGCCCCCAGCCGACCGTCGCGGCGGCGAGGGAGCCCGATCGTTCGATGGTGGCGGGGCCGGACATGCGTCGGCCGCGGAGTCTACGGGAGGGCGAGCGCCCGGTCGGCCGCCCGCTCAGCCCTTCGGCGTGCCGCGCTTCGCCCGCCGCTCGGCCCGCGCCCGGACCTGGTCCTTCGGCGTGCAGTGGAAGGTGATGTCGCAGCGGCCGACGAGCAGTTCCTTGCCTCGCTTCTTGAGCTGCTGGCGGATCTCCATCTCGAGGTCGGCGTTGAACTCGCCGCCCTCGGCGAGCTTGGCCTTGATGTCCTCGCTCTTCACGACCCGGTAGATCGCGGGCCCGAGGCACGGACGCAGGAACTTGTACCGCATCTCCTTGCAGACGACGGTGTAGTCGGCGCCGCACTCGGCGAAGAGATACAGCCCGCCCGCGACCTCGCTGTTGCCGAGGAGGGCCGCGCCGGCCATCGCGTTGTACCAGTTGCGGTTGAAGCGGCTGAAGGGCAGCACCGCGGCGAAACGGTCCTTGCCGAGCCGCTTGATGCTGATCCCCGAGCGGAACGCGAACGGCAGGTACACCATCGAGAAGGCGCGGTGCCAGAACGAGTTCTTCACCGACAGGCGGCTGAGCCGTCGCTCGATCCGGTTCCAGAGGCGGCCCGCCCACGATTCCTTCGGGGCCGCGAACGTCCGGCGGCGCGGACCGGCCTCGACGGCCGGCAGCGGCACGAGGCCGCCGTCGACGTCGACGGCGAACTCCTTCGGGACGTTCGGAAGGGGGGTGGTGCTCACGTTCGGGAACCGGGAGACGGCATCGTACGGCGGTCCGGCGGGGGATTCCACCACGCTGAGGGGCCGGGGACTCCCGATACCATCGGCCGGATGCCCGCCGCCCACTCCGCCGGATCGATTCGCCTCGGGGTCTGCTCGTGGAGCCTCCGGCCCGAGAACTCCCGGGATCTGGTCGAGAAGACCGGCCGGACCGGCATCCGTGGAGTCCAGCTCGCCCTCACCCCGCTCGTCGAGCGACCGGCCGAGTTCGCCGACTCGGCCGACCGGCTCCGCGGGGCGGGCGTCGCGATCCTCAGCGGCATGCTCGAGACCGTCGGCGAGGACTACTCGACGATCGCCCGGATCGCCGAGACCGGCGGCGTCCGTCCCGACGCGACCTGGCCGGCGACCCGAAGTCGGGCCGCCGCGGTGGCCCGCCTCGCCGGCGAGCTCGGCCTGCCGCTCGTGACGTTCCATGCGGGTTTCCTGCCGCACGATCGACGCGATCCGGAACGCTCCGTGATGCTCGCCCGCCTTCGCGAGGTGATCGACCTGTTCGCCGAGCGTGGCGTCGCCGTCGCGTTCGAGACCGGTCAGGAGCCGGCCGACACGCTCGCCGACTGCCTCGAGGAGCTGGCCCGGCCGTCGGTCGGCGTGAACTTCGATCCCGCGAACATGATCCTGTACGGGGCGGGCGACCCGGTCACCGCGATCCGGCGGCTCGCCCCGTGGGTGCGGCAGGTGCACGTCAAGGACGCGCTGCCGGCCGCGACCCCGGGCACGTGGGGCAGCGAGGTGCCCGCCGGCGAGGGTGCGGTCGACTGGACCGGGTTCCTGACCGCCGTGCGGGGACTTCCCCGGCCGGTCGACCTGGTCATCGAGCGCGAGGCCGGCGACCGCCGCGAGGAGGACGTCCGGACCGCGGCCACGCTCCTCGCCCGCCACGGCATCCCGCACGCGTAGAGTTCCTCCCATGCCGACCTACCTCTACCGAACGATCCTGCCGGACGGCCGCGAGGGCGAGCTGTTCGAGGTCGTCCAGAAGATGAGCGACCCGCCGCTCGCGCGGCATCCCGAGAGCGGGCTCCCCGTCGAGCGGGTGCCGGTCGTGCCGAACCTGTCGCTGAGCCACAGCGACTCGAACGACCGGCGCAAGCTCTCCGACGCGAACCTCGACCGCCTCGGATTCACCAAGTACGTGAACGCCGGCGACGGGAAGTTCGAGAAGACCGCGGGCGGCGGTCCATCGTCGATCTCGGCGGACTGAGCACCGATGACCGTCGCCGACGCCCGACGCGAGAAGGCCCGGATCGGCGAGCTGCGTGAGCTGCTCCGCCGCGCCGACGTGGCCTACTACGTCGACAACCGGCCGTTCCTCGCCGACAGCGAGTACGACCGGCTGCTCAAGGAACTCGCCGGGATCGAGGCGAGGCATCCCGACCTCGACGACCCGAACAGCCCGACCCGCCGCGTCGGCGGCGCCGCGAGCGAGGGCTTCGAGACCGCGGCGCACCGCGTGCCGATGCGGTCGATCGACAACTCCTACGACGAGGCCGACGTGCGGGCGTGGTACGCCCGGTGCGCGGAGGGCCTGGCGGCGGCGGGAGTCCTGGGCGGCGACGGCGAGCTGGCCCTCGTCTGCGACCCGAAGGTCGACGGCGTCGCGATCGGCCTTCGGTACGAGCAGGGCGAGCTCGTCTCGGCGGTGACCCGCGGAGACGGCGAGCGGGGCGACGTGGTCACCGCGAACGTGCGGGCGATCCGCGCGGTGCCGCTGCGGCTCGAGGCGGCGGGCGGCCGCGTGCCCGGGATCCTCGAGGTCCGGGGCGAGATCTTCATGCCCGACGCGAGCTTCGGGCGGATCAACCGCGAGCGGGCCGACGCCGGCGAGCCGCTCTTCGCGAACCCGCGGAACTCGACGGCGGGCACGCTGAAGAGCCTCGATCCCGAGGTGGTCCGCTCGCGAGGTCTGCGGTTCCTCGCCCACGGTCTCGGCGAGACGAGCGAGCCGCTCGACGCGGGACGCACCTGGTCCGGTTCGCTGTCCGCGCTCTCGAGGCTCGGCATCCCCACGAGCCCCGACGGGGTACGGGTCGAGGGCGTCGACGTGGCGCTCGCGGCGATCGCCTCGTTCGACGCCCGTCGACGGACGATGGGCTTCGCGGTCGACGGTATGGTCGTGCGGCTCGACCGCCTCGACTTCCAGGAGACGCTCGGCTCGACCGCGAAGAGCCCTCGCTGGTGCATCGCGTTCAAGTATCCGCCCGACCAGGGCCGGACCCGGCTGCGGCAGGTCGAGTGGCAGGTCGGGAAGGGCGGGACGCTCACGCCGCGGGCCACGATGGACCCGGTGCCGCTCGCCGGCACGGTCGTGCGGCACGCGACGCTCCACAACATCGAGGAGATCCGCCGCCGCGACATCCGGCTCGGCGATCTCGTGATCGTCGAGAAGGCGGGCGAGATCATCCCGCAGGTCGTGCAGCCGGTCGTCGAGGAGCG
>JBEIUL010000086.1:0-8011 GCA_040374395.1 Phycisphaeraceae bacterium | reverse complement strand
GGAAGTGGATGTCGTCGATCGCGAGCAGGTCGACCCGTCGCTGGTTCTTGCGGAAGGCGTTCACGGTCCCGTCCCGCAGCGCGGCGAGGAACTCGTTGGTGAACTGCTCGGCGGTCACGTACCGGATCACCTGCCGGGGGAATCGTTCGCGACGGCGGCGGCAGATCCCCTGGAGGAGGTGGGTCTTGCCCACGCCGCACTCGCCGTGGATGAACAGGATCGGCGATGCCGCCTCGCCCTCGGCCAGCCGCCTCGCCGCGTCGAACGCGAGATGGTTGCTCGAACCGGGAACGAAGTCCTCGAGCCGTCGGAGCGACGACCGGCGGGCGGGGGCCTCCGGTTCCGCGACGGGCCGGGCCTCCCGGCGGTGCGGGCTGGCGATCGCGGCGGCGGCCAGCCGCTCGCGATCCTCCTCCTGCTGGGATGGGTCGGCGTCCCGGTCCGCGGCGTGGCCGGCGTCCGCCGCAGCCGTCCCCGGGTCGCCCACCGAGATGATCCGCACCGCGACGTCGCGTCCTCCGCACGCCTCGACGGCGGAGGTGAGGGCGGCGCGGAAATGCCGGCTGACCCACTCGGCCACGAACGCGTTGCTGCAGAGCACCTCGATCGCGCCATCCTTCGCGGCCTCGAAACGCGTGGTCTCGCGGAACCAGAGCGAGAACTTCCGCTCGCCGACCGTCCGCTCGACCTCGGCGAAGATCGCCGACGGGTCGAGTCCGCCGGCAGGACGGGGCACGCGTCGGACGGCGACCGGGGCCCGCTCGACCGTCGAGGCCTCGCGCCGGGCCTCGCCCGATCGGACGGGACCGCGCGGTGACGTCTCGACGCTCTCGCCGGTGTCGCGGCCGGGCATTGCCGCGCGGCCGGGCTCGCGAAGCGGTCGCCGGCCGGCCTGCAGATCCACGCGACGGGACGTCTCGGGCGGATCGTCGGGCTGGGTGTCGTGGATCGGGGCGTGGTGCATGGAGGAGACTCGACAGGTGGTCCGGGAGGAACCGCCTCGATCGCCCCGACGCTCCGGATCGTGACCGGCCGATCGCGCGGCACCGACCGGGAGGGTCGGGCCTTGGCGAGCGATGCGGTTTCGGTGACCAGCCCGGCCGATCGGGTCGAAAGGGCTGGCAGGAATGCGAATGGAGGAGCGAACGGGACGACCGAGATCAAGACGGCAGGAGCGGCGGTCCGTCACCGGACGTCCGTCGGAAGGCTCGCGCCACGCGAAGCGATCCTCGGGAACATCCCGCCGAAACTCGGCGGCCACGCGAGTCCTTGCGTGACGGGATGGAGCATAACGCGACGATGACCGGGCGCGCGGCGGGCGAGTCGCGGGCACACCGCCGGAGTTTCGAAAGCCCCAAGAATCCAAGGGTTTGCGGGCGATCTCACAATCCTCTCCACCGTCTCGCGAGGTCGATTGCACATCGCCTGTGGACAAGCGATCCCGGCGCGACCCGGTCCGCGTCGACTTGACCCCGAAGCCGAGCCGCGGCTATGGCCGCGGGCCGACCGGACGGACGAGCGCCGCGCGGGCCGTGTCGCCGCGGAAGCCGAAGCGACGGTACAGCGCGAGCGCCGGAAGGTTCCGGTCATCGACCGCAAGCGTCACCCGCCGCTCGGATCGTCGCGAGACCGCATCGAGCCCGCGGGCGAGGAGGGCGCCGCCGAGTCCTTTCCCGCGGAAATCCGGGTCGATCCCGAGATAGACCAGCTCGACGGCCGCCGAGGCCGGCTGCGGATTCATGAGGCACGTCGCGACCACGCGGCCCGCGCGCGAACCGCCCCGCGCCCGCACCAGCGTCCAGAGCGAGGGATCGAGACGGCCCGCGCCGCGGTGGCCCGCGAGGATGTCCTCGCCGCGGCGGAGACCGGTGAGGCCGGGGCAGTCAAGGGTGTCGATGTAGCTCCGCTCGAGCGCCTCGATCGTGTCGGCGTCGAGCCCTTCGCGGAAGCTCTCGAGCACGAGCCCGGGCGGCAGCGGAGGCACCTCGATCTCGCCCTTCCGCGGCCGTGGCCTCTCCATCGAGCGCAGCATCGCGATGCGGCGGAGTCCGCCCCGTTCGAACGCGGCGAGTTCATGCGGCCGCCCCGGTTCCACCAGCGCCTGGACGAGCGACACGTCGAGCTCGGCCCCGTGCCGGGCCGCGTGGTCGACGAGCGCGGCGACCGGTTCGATCGCCGCGTCGGAGCGGGGGGAGGTCACGAACAGGGTGGCCGTCCGCCCCGGCGACGGTGCCGCGAGCACGCTCGCGACGAGATTCCCGCCGTCGAAAGCCGACCACAGGCCGTCGAGCGAGAGGCCCGTCGAGTCGGCGTACGCGAGGAACCGGTCGACCGCCCCGGGGCTACCCCCGAGCAGCACCTCGAGCGCCTCCCGCCGGCGTCGGGGGACTGGGTGTTCGATCTGGATTCCGTTCGGGGACGTCATCGGAAGGCCGTACCGTACGGCAGCCGGGCGGCGACGGCAGGGGGCGGTTCCCCACGAATCACCCGGTCGGCATCGGCCCCCTTGCCGTTGGTCCGAAGGTAGGATGGGTCGCTTCGGCGTCCGATCCCGGCCGCCGGGAGACTTACAGATGCCGACTTCCCCGTGCCCCTGCCGTCTGGTCGCCCCCCTCGCATTCGCCCTCGTCGGGTCGATGGCTTGGGTCGGCCTGACGCCCGTCTCGGGTTCCTCCCCGATCGTCGCCGCCCCGCTGGTCGACGACTGGGAACTCGAATTCCGCGCCGGCGAACTCCGTCACTTCGTCGATCCCGCCGACGGCCGGGCCTACTGGTACTTCACCTACCAGGTCGTCAACCGCACCGGCGAGGAGCGGATGTGGGCCCCGAAGTTCGAGTTCTTCGGCGATCGCGGTCAGCTGCTCGATGCCGGAAAGGGCGTCCCGACCCGGGTCACGAAGGCGTTGATCGAGAAGGCCGGCACCAAGTTCACGCAGGACCAGTACCAGATCCTCGGGCCGATCCTCGTCGGCGAGGAGAACGCCAAGGACGGCCTGGTGGTGTTCCCGAGCCTCGACCCCGAGATCACCGAGATCACCATGTTCGTGGGCGGCGTCAGCAGCAAGATCCGCCGCGAGCCCGATCCGGTCAGCGGCCAGATGCGGTCGCAGCGGCGGGTGTTGCGGATGGAGTTCCACGTCCCGGGCGAGGCGGCCAAGCGGCCCCACAACCCTGCGAATCCCGCCAGTTCCGACGAGCGGGTCAAGCAGGGCGCCGAGAAGCGTCCTTCGCAGCCCGGGGCCGCTCCGGGATCGGACGACGGCTGCTGGGAATGGCGGTGACGGTCGGGGCCGGGCCCGTTTCTCGGACCCGCCCGCCAGCCCGCTCGAGCCCGGTCGACCAAGTCATTGCCTTCCCCCCGGGTTCCGGTACACTTCGGGACTTCCCCCGTCCGATCCGGACCGGGTTCCCCGCACGGAGTTTCTCGTCATGGCGCACAAGAAGGGACAGGGCTCGACCCAGAACGGCCGCGACTCGAACGCGCAGTACCGCGGCGTGAAGCTGTTCGGCGGTCAGGCCGCGAAGGCCGGTTCGATCGTGATCCGCCAGTGCGGTACCCGCTACAAGGCCGGCTACCTCGCCCGCCGCTGCAGCGACGACACCATCATGGCTCTCGTCGACGGCACCGTGAAGTTCCGCGGCCGGTTCGTGGACATCGTCCCGAGCGATCCGGCGATTCCGCACTACACGGCGGTCGGCTGATCGACCCCGCAGTCTTCCCGCGACGGCCGGCCAAGCGCCGGCCGTTGTCTTTGGCGGACGTTTCCCCCGATGCTCGTCGACCACGCCATCATCACCGTGCGGAGCGGACGCGGCGGGAACGGCAGCGCGAGCTTCCGCCGCGAGAAGGGCATTCCCAAGGGCGGCCCCGACGGCGGTGACGGCGGCAAGGGCGGCGACGTCGTCCTCGTCGGCGACGCCCACCTCGACACGCTCGCCGAGTTCGCGTTCAAGGTGCATTTCTTCGCCAAGCCCGGCGAGCGCGGGGCCCGCAAGAAGCAGCACGGACACGCCGGCGACGACCTGCGGGTGCGATTGCCGCTCGGGTGCCTGGTCTACGACGCAGAGACCGATGAGCTGCTCGTCGACATGGTCGAGCCGGGCCAGGAATTCATCGTCGCGAAGGGCGGTACGGGCGGCCGCGGCAACGACCGCTTCAAGACCCCGACCAACCAGGCCCCCACCGAGTCCGAGCCGGGCGGCGAGCCGGTCGAGCGGAAGATCCGGCTCGAGCTGAAGCTCATCGCCGACGTCGGGCTGATCGGCCTGCCGAACGCGGGCAAGTCGACGCTGCTCGGGGCGATCAGCCGGGCGACGCCGAAGGTCGCCGACTACCCGTTCACCACGCTGAGGCCCCAGCTTGGCATCGCCGAGCTTCCCGGCGAGCGGCGGCTGGTCTGCGCCGACATCCCCGGCCTGATCGAGGGGGCGAGCGAGGGCGCCGGGCTCGGCCACGAGTTCCTGCGGCATATCGAGCGGACCGCGACGCTCGTGCACCTCCTCGACTGCTGCCCGTCCGACGGCAGCGACCCGGTCGCGAACTGGAAGACGGTGCGGGCCGAGCTCGAGGCGTTCTCGCCCGAGCTCGCCGAGAAGCCCGAGCTGGTCGCCTTCAACAAGATCGATCTTCTGCCCGAGGAGGACCGGGCCGCGACGCTCAAGCGGCTGCGGAGCCGGCTGAAGCTCGCTCCCGGCGAGGGGGTGGCGATCTCGGGCGCGACGAGGTCGGGCGTGCGCGATCTGCTCGAGAGGGCGTGGACGATGGTCCAGGCCGGGCGAGCCGCGCCGGCCTGAGTGGCCTCAGCGGCAGAGCAGCATCCACTCGGCGAAAAAGACGTCAAACTCGTCGCGGTAGCGCTCGGCGAGCGTGAGCCCGGCGATCTCGGCGATGAGGCTTGCGTCGCGCGGCAGCGTCACGGCCCGGCCGCCGCCCGCCGCGGCGATCTCGGCGAAATACTCGACCTCGCCGGGCTTCATCGGCCGCCGCCACGGCGAGACGGGTCGGTCCTTGCGGACGCGGGTGCCGTCCCACTTCTCGAGTCCGCCCTTGCCCGGGGCGACGGGAGCCCCGGATGGATCGAGGGGTGACGGCGTCTCGGCCTCGGGTGACTCCGCCTCGCGTTTCGGCGGGGCGAGGTCCTGGTGCGGGGCGATCGCGAACGTGCTCACTCCGGCGGCCTTCGCGGACCTCGCGGCGGCGACGCACTGCTCGCCGGTGCCCGGATGCGGCGGCGCGTCGCCCACGAGCACCACGATCTTGCGCGATTCGGGCGACCACGAGAGCGATCCGTAGGCGAGGCGAAGCGCCGGCAGCACGCTCTCGGGCCGGTCGCCGCCGCCCTCGGCGGAGAGGTCCCAGAGCCGCGATCGCGCCTCGAGTGGAGAGTTCGTGAAGTCCCAGGCACGCGTCTCCCACGGGTCGCGGCGGTCGCGGTAGCCGACGATCGCCACGCGGGCTCCCGCCGTCGCCTCGCGGGCGAAGGCGAGCAGGGCGTCGACTCCGCCCTGCGTCTCGGCGATCTCGCCCGACATGCTCGCGGTGCAGTCAAGCAGGATCGCGAGGTCGATCGGCTTCGACGAGAGGTCCTCGAGGTGCGTCTCGAGCTCGGCCATCCGCGTCGCGGGCAGGTTCGCGAACGGGCCGCGCCACGCAAGCGGAACGCTTGCGGGCCATTCCTCGCGAGGCGGGAAGAGGAAGCCGCCGTTCAGCCCGAGGTTTCGCCGGTTCTTGCGGAACCACTCCCGCCAGCGGTACGAGCGGCCCGAATCGTCGCCGAGCGAGATCGCCGCGAGCCGCGGCGAGAGCGAGCCGGTGCCGGCCCGATCCATGCGGAGGATGATTTCCGAGAAGGTCCTCTCGGCGTCGAACTCCTTCGCGTCGAGCCCACCGGCGAGCGCGAGCTCGAGGGCGAGGCAGCGATCCTCGAGCGAGGTCGAGGCGTCGAGTCTCAGCACGCCGTTCAGCAGCCGGTCCTTGGGGTACGCGAAGCGGCAGCGGAGCGCGGTGCGGATCACCCGCGGTTCCGTCTCGGCGTCGAGCTTCACCGACTCGGCCGGAAGCCCGCGCCGCGCCGAGCCGAGCAGGGCGTAGCAGCGGACGGCCCAGGCGCGATCGGAAAGCAGCGCCCGCAGGCTCGCCTCGCTCTCGGGGCAGCCGTAGCGGGCCAGCCTCAGGGCGGCGAGGGCGCGACGGACCCACGAGGGGCTCGCAGCGAGCCGAGCGATCGTCTCGCGTTCCGACTCGCCCGCGGAGGCGAGCGTGGGAATCACGTCGGCGGCCGCCGTCCCGGCCGCGGGCGGGTCGGCGCGGGCCGGAGCGACGGCGATCGCGCCGAGCATCGCGCCGAGCATGGCGAGGGCGGTCCGCATCGAACCGACGATACGCGAGGCGACCCCGCGAAGTCTCGGGGAAACGGCTCGCCGAGGTTCACTCGCCGCGGGGCCGATCGACCGACTCCTTGAGCCTCCGCAACGCGTCGAACGCGGCGAGCGGCGTGAGTTCCTCGATCCGCAGCGATTTCAGGGCCTCGAGCGCCGGATGGGGCAGGAACTCGGTGAAGAGCGAAAGCTGCCCGCCGGCCTCGGCCCTCGACTTGGCAGCGGGAGCCTTCGCGATCGCCTCGCGGGCCCGTCCTCCGGTCGACTCGGTCTCGACCGCGAGCGTCTCGAGCAGCTCGCGGGCCCGGGCCACGGTCTCGGGCGGAAGCCCGGCGAGGCGGGCGACGTGGATGCCGTAGCTGCGGTCGGTGCGGCCGGGCAGGATGCGGTGGAGGAAGATCACGCGGTCTTCCCATTCGCGCACCGCGACGTGCAGGTTCGTCACCGCGGGCAGCCGGTCGGCGAGCGAGGTGATCTCGTGGTAATGCGTCGCGAACAGCGTGCGGCAGCCGCGGTCGGCGAGCGTCTCGGCGATCGCCCACGCGAGGCTGAGGCCGTCGAGGGTGCTCGTGCCGCGGCCGATCTCGTCGAGGATCACGAGCGACCGCGGCGTCGCATGGTGCAGGATGTTCGCGGTCTCGGTCATCTCGACCATGAAGGTCGACTGGCCCGAGTGCAGCTCGTCGCTCGCCCCGATCCGCGTGAAGATCCGGTCGACGAGTCCGATCTCGGCGCTCTCGGCGGGCACGAAGCTGCCGGCGTGGGCCAGCAGGACGGCGAGCGCGACCTGCCGGATGTAGGTGCTCTTGCCGGCCATGTTCGGGCCGGTGATGAGGGCCAGCGTGCCGTGCCCGCCGGCGTCGACGCCGCCATCCAGGCCGAGGCGGCAATCGTTCGGGACGAAGCGTTCCCGCAGGATCGCCTCGAGCACGGGATGGCGGGCCTGCACGAGCGAGAGCCGCGGGCCGTCGACCATCGCCGGCCGGCACCAGCGCTCGCGCCGGGCGACCGAGGCGAGCGACCGCACCACGTCGAGCCGGGCGACGAGGTCGGCGAACTCGGCGAGGCCCGCCGCCTCGCGGGCGACGGCGGTGCAGAGCTCCTCGAAGAGCCGCTTCTCGCGCTCGATCGCCCGGCTCTCGGCCGAGAGCACCTTGTCCTCGAATTCCTTGAGCTCGGGCGTGATGTACCGCTCGGCGTTCTTGAGCGTCTGCTTCCGCGTGAAGTTCGCGGGCACGCGTTCCACGTTCGCGTGGGTGATCTCGATGTAGTAGCCGAAGACCGAGTTGAAGCCGACCTTGAGCGAGGGGATGCCGCTGGTGTCGATGAGCGTCCGCTGGTACCCGGCGAGCCACGAGTTCGCGTCGCGCTGCAGCAGCCGGCACTCGTCGAGGTTGGCGTCGACGCCGTCGCGGAAGAGGCCGCCCTCGCGGAGGTGCGCGGGCGGCGCCTCGACGCAGCCCCCGGCTATGCGGCTCGCGAGCGGCTCGAGCGAGGCGCGAAGCGAGGCGCGGCCCGCGCGGTC
Source organism: Phycisphaeraceae bacterium (assembly GCA_040374395.1). GTDB lineage: Bacteria > Planctomycetota > Phycisphaerae > Phycisphaerales > SM1A02 > JBEIUL01. The sequence continues at coordinate 108 of JBEIUL010000086.1, read as the reverse complement.
GGCGGCGAACGCCTCGCGACGCTCGAGGATCGTCTCGAGCGAGGCGATGGCCGAAAGCGAGCGGCCGAGGGCGACCAGGTCGCGCGGCGTCGCCCGCCCGGTGCCGAT
>JBEIUL010000282.1:0-4045 GCA_040374395.1 Phycisphaeraceae bacterium | reverse complement strand
GGGTGCTCTCGGGCGGCGAACGGGCCCGCGCGGTGCTCGCCGGGCTGGTCGCGAGCGCGAAGAACCTGCTCGTCCTCGACGAGCCGACGAACCACCTCGACATCCCGAGCGGCGAGCGGCTCGAGCAGTGCCTGCTCGACTACGGCTCGGGCCGCGATGCCGGCGGCCATGGCGGGGCGCTGCTGCTCATCACCCACGACCGGGCCTTGCTTGACGCGGTCTGCGACCGGCTGGTGATCCTCGACGGCGAGGGCGGCGCGACGGTCTTCGAGGGCGGCTATCGCGAGTGGCTCGAGCGGAAGTCGAAGGGGACGCCCGCTCCCGCGGCGAAGGGATCGGCTCCGGCCGCGAAGGCCCCGCAAAAGGCCGAGCAGAAGTCCGCTCCGAAGTCCGCGAGCCCGACGAAGCCCGCCGGCGGATCGAAGGGCGGCAAGACCGATCCGCTGTCGAGACTCTCGCTCGAGGAACTGGAGGCGAGGATCGAGCGGTGCGAGTCCGAGATCAAGCGGGTCGACGCGGCGATGCTCGATCCGGCGAACTTCGCCGATCCGGCGAGGAGCCGGAAGCTCACGGGCGACCGCGATCGTCTCGCGGGCGAGCTGGAGCCGCTCGAATTCGAATGGTCGCGCCGGGCCGGGATGGGCTGAGGCCGCCCCGACCTCACCGGGCTCAGGACTCGATCGCGGCCCCGCCCGAGGCGTCGGCCGCGAAGGCGACCCCGTTCGGGCCGACGAGCTCGAACCGCACGGGACGGACGTCCATCGCGAAGGTCCCGACCGCACCGGCCAGGAAGCGATCGCCCTCGAGCCGCGCGACCTCGTGCGCGTTCCCGTCGCGATCGACGGCCCGCAGCGAGTAAGAGCCCGGCGCGAACCGACCGAGCCCGAACGCGGTCACCACCACCTGTCCGCGGGCGGAATCGACGAACACCACCGCCGACGCGAGGCCAGCGTCCTTCGGGGAGACCGGCTCCATCGCGTAGGTACGGTCGCCGGGCGACGAATACGCGGGAAGGCTCGGCACGAGCTCGCCGATCTGCTGCTCGATCCCCTGCGAGATCACGAGCTCGTAGATCTTGCCCGCGTTCTCGCTCGTCTGCCGGAGCACGTACAGCGACACCACGAGCCCCGCGGCGAGCACGATCGCCGCCGCCCGCCAGAAGGGCGTGGTCCGCGCGGCGGCCCGCGCGTTCCGCTCGGCGAACTCCTCCATGAGGGCCCGGAACGCCGCGATCTGGTCGGGATCGCGCACGTCGGACGGCGGATCCCGATCCTGCACGGCCGGCGGGAGGACCGCCGCGCGACCGCCCATCGGAGCCCCGGCCTGAACTCCTATCTGGGCGATCGGACGGAGGTTCTCGGCCGACTCGTCGAACGCCTCCTCGAGGCTGAGCAGGACCTTTCGCCGCAGGATCGGACGCGGCTCCTCGCCGGCGAGGAAATGGTCGGAGGTCGCGAAATGCGCCTGGAGCTCGATCACCTCGGCCTGCACCGACGGCGAGGCCTGGTGGAAGGCCCGGTGGAACATCGCCGCCTCGACCTCGTCGAGGAGGCCGAGGGCGTCAAGCGGAGCAAGCTCAAGCAGTTCGTCGCGATTCATCTCATCCGATCCGTGCATGGGTCCATCCGATCGTGAAACTCAACCCTGGGCCTTCGGCCCGGTCCTGCGGTCCCGACCTGCCAAGCCGGGCCCGCGGCCGCACGCGATGAACTCGCGTCCGCCGACCGGAAGTTCCACCCACGCTGCCGGAACCCGGAAGAACCCGCTTCGCATTCGCCCCGGCCGGGTCGGCCGTCAAGCCGTCCGCCGTCACCCGACGGGACGCGGCAACGTACGCAACGGGCCCGAAGCGGTTGCATCCCTCGGCGGATTCCGCGCGGGAACGCGAAGCGGTTCGCGGCATCATCCATGGGCCCGATCCCCGCCGAAGCGTTCACGGAGGCGATGGAGACCCCGGCTCAGGGCGCTCTTCACCGTTCCCAAGGGTGCGTTGAGCTGCTCGCTGACCTCGCGGAGCGAATAGCCCTGGAAGTAGGTCCGCTCGATCACGAGACGCTGGATTTCCGGAAGTTCCCGAAGCCGCTCGCGCAGCTTGGTCCGCTGGTCGTCGTCGAGGCTCGCCTCTCCGGGACGGGTCCCGCGGTCGCTGACCCCGGGATCCCCCGTCAGGGGCTGGGTGTCGAGACGCGAGACCCTTCGCCGGAGGCGGTCGATCAGGTTTCGGCGGGTTATCAGCATGACCCAGGTGACGAGTTTCGCCCGCCTCGGATCAAACTTGTCGGCGGTCCGCCAGAGCCGGATGAAGACGTCCTGGACCGCATCGTCGGCCTCGGCCCGCGAGGAAAGCACCTGCCGGGCGGCCTTGAAGACGAGAGCCCCGAACCGATCGTACAGCGTCGCCATGGCGGCCTCGTCGCCGGCGGCGATCCTCTGCATGAGCGTCCAGTCCTCGTCGGGCACGACGCGGGACCTCCAGGGGCGGCTCTCCGCGGCCGAACACCACGGTCAAGCCCCGAAACCCAATGTACGGTGGATTTGACCAATCGGTCGGGTTTCCCCGGAAATCGGCCAGGAACGGGTTAGACTCCCCTCGTCCAAGGCGCCGGCGTGTCCGGCGTCGATCCGTCCCGCGTCCGCCCCCATTCCGGCGGACGCCGTCTCGAGGGGTACGTCGTGCAGAGACCCGCGAGCGCATCCGTCGACGGCGCTCGCCCGCGCTCGCGGGCCGGATGTCCCTCCCGACACGCCCGGATCGCATCGGCCTTCAGCCTCATCGAGCTCGTCGTGGTCATGGGCATCGTGGTCCTGCTGATGGGCCTGCTCATGCCCGGGCTCCGCGAGGTCCGCGAGGCGACGCGCCGCCTGCAGTGCGGCAACAACCTGAGGATGCTCGGCATCGGGATCATCGCCTACGGCGGCGACCACGCCGAGCACCTGCCCTTCAGCCGGCACGCCGAGCGGAAGTCGTTCCACGACCTGATGGCGCTCAACGTGACCGAGCCGCAACAGGCGTTCGATGGCCTCGGCCTGCTCCTGCCGCACGGCGGCCGCGGCTACATCGACAGCCGGGCGTGCTTCTTCTGCCCGAGCCACTGCGGCGCCCACGAGGCCGAGCGGAACATGCCGCTGCTCGACCGCCCCGGCGGCATCCGGCTCTTCGGGAACTACCACTACCGGGGCCACATCAACGGCCAGGGCCGGCGACTGATGCTCGGCGCCGAGGGCGACCGGATGATCGTCCTGACCGACGGCCTCCGTACCCGCGCGGACTTCAACCACGTGAAGGGAACGAATCTCCTCCGCTCGGACGGCAGCGTCCAGTGGTGGTACGACCACGAGGGCTCGGTGGTAGCCGATCTCCCGCTCGTCCCGGGCGTCGAGGGCCCCGACCCGGTCTTCGAGCAGATGTTCTTCGGCCTGCTCGAGCGCATCGGCCGCGAGACCCGCTGAACGCGGCGAGACCCATTCACGCCCCGGTGCGTGGCTCGATCCAGGTCTCCTGCGCCCGATGCCGCGGCCCCACGGTCCACAGGCGACACCACCGCACGCGGACGTCGGGCCCCGCGAGCAGGAGGTCGATGTGGAAAAGCGGCCACGGCTCCTCGAAGCTCGCGCCCCAGCCCGAGCCCGCCTCGCCGAACGCCTCGCGATGCCCGGGGAAGGCGATCGCGAGCGACTCGCTGCCGCGGGTGATGTTGAAGTCGCCGAGCGTCGCGTCGACCGCAGGAAGCCCGAGGGACGAGGTCCACGCGGCAAGGCGGACGGCGAGCTCGTATCGGGAGGCCTGCGGCGCCGAGGGCAGGTCGACCGCGAGCAGCGTGAGGGGGCGATTCCAGCCGCCGCCGACGTCGATGCGGACGAGGGCGAGGTAACAGCCCGCGGGCGCCGGGAGCGGTCGCGCCTCGAGGATCGGGCGACGGCTCGCGAACGCGAACGTCCCGGTCTGCACGAGGTCGTAGCCTCGTTCGGCCCACGCCCCGCGGCGCGACCGGAAGAACTGCCACGGGTTCGAGATCACCACGAGATCGGCGTCGATCGCGAGGAT
>JBEIUL010000470.1:0-2219 GCA_040374395.1 Phycisphaeraceae bacterium | reverse complement strand
TCGGCGAACGAGCCCTGCGGCGTGACGATGAAGGTGAACGGCCCGAGCCTCGCCCGCTCGGCGGCGAGGTGGTCGACCATCGCCGGCAGCGTCGCCGGGTCATCCGGATCGACGCCGAAGATGCCGACCCGCCGCAGGATCGCGAACCGCTCGAGCTCGACGCGGTCCATCGGGGCCCGGACCGGCCGCGGGTCGAGCGAACGCGACCAGAGGAATGCGGCGACGATCGGATCCCACCAGCTCGCGTGCGAGAGGCAGAGCGCGACGTCCTCGCCCGAGTCGCGGGCGGCCCGGAGGGTCGCCTCGCCGCCCGGCGCGATCCGCACCGCGTGGAACGACTTCGCCAGCATCGAGCCGGTCCGCCGCGCGAAGGCGCGGCGGAACCACGGGCTCTCGATCGCGGGCAGGATCTCGCTCACGCCGGTCTCGAGGGAACGCTCAGGCGAGCACCGGCTCGAGGGATCGCGACGAGGTCGCCTTCCCGTGCTTGACCGCCTCGGCCGGGGTCGGGCCGGGCAGGCCGAGATCCTCGCGCAGGGCGATGGCCGCGGTCACGCCGCTCATGAGGACCATGGGGACGCCGGGGCCCGGGTTCGCGCTTCCGCCGGCGAGATAGAGGTTCTTCAGGACCGGGCTGCGGTTCCTCGGCTTGAAGCCGCCGCCGAGGCGGCCGTGCGACGCGAGGCCGTAGATCGCCCCGCCCTCGGCGTTGTACCAGCGGTCGATGGTGCTCGGCGTGAGGTGCCGCTCGACGACGATGTGCCTCTCGAGGTCGGGCATGCCGAACCGCTTGAGCTTCTCGATGATCTTGGGCCGGTACGTCTCGAGCATGCCGCCCGGGCCTTCCCATTCCTGGCCCGCCCGCGTGTAGGGCGCGTGGATGAGGGCGTAGAGGGCCTCGCCGCCGGCCGGGGCCTGATCAGGGTCGCTGCGGCTCGGGACGCAGAGGTAGATCGTCATGTCGTCGGCCGGCTCGCCGCGCCCGTAGATCTGCCCGAACTCGGCGTGCGAGTCGCGGCTGAAGAGGAAATTGTGGTGCAGGAGGTGGTCGTACTGCCGGTCGAGGCCGAGGTAGAGGACGACGCCGCTGCACGCCGGCGTGTACTTCGCGGCGATCTTCCGCTGCTCGCGAGCGCCTTCGGGCGTGCCGATCAGGTCGCGGTTGGTGCGCTGGACGTCGCAGTTGCTGACGACGGCGTCGGCCCTGATCACGCGGCCGTCGTCGAGCTCGACGCCGGTCGCGCGGCCGCCCTCGGAAAGAATCCGCCGCACGCCGTTGCCGCGGATGACCGTCGCATTCTCTTCCGTCAGGATCCGCTCGAGCGAGCGGGCGACCATCCGCGTGCCGCCCATCGCGTAGCAGCAGCCGTGGTCGACCTGCGCCGCCGCGATGAGCGTGAGGATCGCCGGGGCGAGGAACGGGCTCGAGCCGACGTACTGCAGGAAGTGCTCGGAAAGCTGCAGGAGATGCGGCTCGCGGAAGAACTTCCGCTCGGTCGCGGCGACCGTCGAGTGCATCCGCATCGCGAGGGCGTCGCCGAGCAGCCCCGGTTCCTTCGGCGGCTTCCGCATGAGGTCGAGCACGCCGCCGAGGTCGCGGAAGAAGAAGACGCTCTCGCTCAGGCGGAACATGCGGCGGCTGTACTCGATGAAGTCGACCCAACCCTTGCCGGGACGGTCCGCCGGGAACTGGGCGTCGAGCGCCGCGGCCATCGCCCGGGGGGTTCTTGACGAGGTCGAGGACCGTGCCGTCCTCGTAGTGGCAACGCCACTGCGGATCGAGGTCGACGATGTCGAGGTAGTCGGCGACCTTCCGGCCGCTCCGCTCGATGATGCCGCGGATGACTTGCGGCATGGTCAGGATCGTCGGGCCCATGTCGAACGAGAAGCCCTTCTCCTCGAGCACGTTCATCTTGCCGCCGAGGTGGCGGTTCCGCTCGACGAGGGTGACCTCGGCGCCGCTCGTGACGAGCTCGGTCGCGGCTGCGAGGCCGGCGAGGCCGCCCCCGACGACGACGACGTGCGGACGGGCCTTCGGGGCGTTGCGGGAGATCATGCTGGGCGTTCCTCGCGGGAAGTGGAGGCGGACAGCGGCGCGGGCCGCTTGGGAAAGGCGATGAGGCGGCGGAGGCCCGCGATGGCCGAGGGCGTCGCGGGATCGCCGGAGTCGAGTCGGAACAGGCGGCCGGTGCGGCTCACCGTGACCTCGCGGGTCATCG
>JBEIUL010000334.1:0-3496 GCA_040374395.1 Phycisphaeraceae bacterium | reverse complement strand
GAGGGCGACGAGGACTCCGGTACCGCCAGTCGAACGGATGGCCATGGGGGGTTGCTCCAACCGTGACGGGATCTCGGGATTCCGAGGGGTAGGACCGTCACGGGCCCGTACCGGGCGCGAATCGGAAGTGTCCGTCGGATCGCGATTCCCGTCAAGAAAGCGGGGTTCAGGCCGAACGGGTTGCGCGGAGGGCTTCCGACAGCCCGGTCACCCCGGCCCGGACCGCGGCGAAGGCGCTCGTCCGGAGGAGGTGCAGGTCGCCGTCGGCGGTCGCCCGCGTCGCGAGCCGGCGGGCATCGGCCCGCTGGAGGACGAGCTCCCGGGTCGCGGGGGAGAGCGTCAAGAGCTCGTACACGCCGACGCGGCCGCGGTAGCCCGACTGGCGGCATTCGCGGCAGCCGACCGGGTCGAGCAGCCTGATCTCGGCTTCCGTCCCGGGGAAGTCGTCGGGAAGCTCGTGGCGGGGAACCGTGCGCTCGACCCGGCAGTGCGGGCAGAGGCGGCGGAGGAGCCGCTGGGCCATGACGCCCTCGAGGCTGCTCGCCACGAGGAAGGGCTCGATGCCCATGTCGAGCAGACGCGTCGCGGCGCCCGCCGAGTCGTTGGTGTGGAGGGTCGAGAAGACGAGGTGCCCGGTGAGCGAGGCCTGCACCGCGGCCTCGGCGGTCTCGCGGTCGCGGATCTCGCCGATCATGATGATGTCGGGGTCGTGCCGCAGGATCGCCCGCAGGCCGGCCGCGAACGACAGCCCGACCCCGTGGTTCACCTGGATCTGGTTGACGCCGACGAGGTGGTACTCGACCGGATCCTCGACGGTGATCGCCTTGACCTCGTCGCTCACGATCCGGGCGAGCGAGGCGTAGAGCGTCGTGCTCTTGCCGCTGCCGGTCGGGCCGGTCACGAGGAGGATCCCGTGCGGCCGGGCGATGAGCGAATCCCACCGCGAGAGGATCGAGGGCGGCATGCCGAGCTCGTCGAGCCCGGTGAGGACCGCGGACTTGCTCAGGATGCGCAGCACGGCACCCTCGCCGTGCAGCATGGGGATGATCGACAGTCGCAGGTCCCACTCCTGCCCGCGGTTCCGCAGCGTGATGCGGCCGTCCTGCGGCTTCCGCTTCTCGGCGATGTTGAGGTTCGCCATGATCTTCAGGCGGCTCACGATCGCGTTGCGGAAGCGGTGGATGGTGGGAGGCACGCCCGCGAGCGAGAGGACGCCATCGATGCGGTAGCGGACCTCGAGCTCGTTCTCGTACGGCTCGAGGTGCACGTCGGTCGCCCGTTCGCGGATCGCCTCGAGCAGGAGGTCGTTCACGAGGCGGACCACGCTCGCCTCCTCGGCGGCGGAGTCGTCCTCGGCGGTCTCGGCGACCTCGGTCGGGGCGTTCCCGCCGGCCGAGAGCGCGTCGAGCGTATCGCCCGCGACGCCGTAGTGGCGCCGGATGAACTTCGCGACGTCGCGGGGATCGGCGAGGACGATCTCGATCGCCCGGCCGGTCGCGAGCCGCAGCTCGTCGAGGGCCCCGAGGGTGGCGGGATCGCCGGTCACCACGCGGATGCCGCGGGGCGTGCGCGAGATCGGGGCGCACTGCAGGCGGAACACGGTGCGGCTCGGCAGCGACCGCAGCGTGTCGGCGTCGGGCTCGATGCCCGAGAGGTCGACCACCGGAAGCTCGAACCGCTCGGCGATCGCCTCGAGCAGCGGACCGGGCTGGAGGAGCCCGAGCCGCACCGCGGCGAGGTCGATCCGCTCGCCGGTCCGGTCGCGCTCGGCGCGGGCGGCGGCGAGGCCGTCCGCGTCGAGGAGCCGGGATTCCATGAGGATCGCCTCGATCGACATCGAGGGCGAGGATACGCGGCCGGAGGTCCGGGGCCGTTCCCGATCCGGCGGGAAAGCGAACCCGCGAGGTTATGGGAGGGCGGCAGGTCGGGTCGTCCGCCGCGCGTCGAGTCTCAGTGGACGCGGTGCCGCACGAGCCCGACCGCGATCGACCGCCGCTGAAGCGAAGTGCGGCCCTCGATCGGAAGGATCTCGCCGATCGAGCTCGCGGCGAGCGTCGGCACCGCGAGGCGCCGCATCACGAGCGAGGCGACCTCGGCGGGCGAGCGGCCCGTTCCGCACCAGGCGAGCGCCGCGACCGGAGGCGGCTTGAGCTGCTCGCGATCGAGCAGGAGCGCGAGATCGTTCGCGTCGACCTCGGCGTCGATCCGGTGGAAGCGCACGGTCCGCCCGGGCCGCACCGCCTCGTCGACGGTGATCGAGCCGTCGCGGCCGAGCGAGGTCACCGTCCGCAGGCGCCAGTCGCCGCGGCCGCGGCGGGGCTTCGCGGCGTCGACGGCGATGCCGAGCATCGTCAGCGGGGGCGGCGGCGGCCGTTCGCCCTCGGGCACGAAGCCGATCGCCTCGAGCATGGCTTCCGCGGCCGGGCGTCCGGAGAGTTCCTCGATCCGTTCGCCCTGGCCGCGGGTCACCACGAGTTCGGGGCCGATGCCGACGGCGCCGACCGCCGCGAAAGCGTCGAGCGACAGGTTGCCCCCGAGCGTGAGCCCCACGGCCCCGGTGCCGCTCGACGCGGAGTCGAGGACCAGCGTGTTCGCCCCGGCCATCGAGGCTCCGCTCGCGAGGGCGCCGAACACCGTGCCCGCGTTCGTTGCCCTGGCCCGCTCGAGCCTTTCGGCCAGGGGGCCGGCGGCGAGCGTGAACGGGTCGGCGAAGAGGATTGCCGGACGCGAGGCCGCGAGGCCCGGGAAGTGCGTCGCGACCGTCGCGTCGCTCCAATGCTGCGGGGGCCCGTCGGGGATGTCGATGCGGAGGCGGGCGACGGAATCGCCCGCGACCGGCAGTCGCAACACCGCGAACCCCGGCGAGGGAGGTCCTTCCGGCCCTATCCACGCTCCCGCATCCTCGGCGGCCGGGTTGCCGATCGCGACCGCCGTCGCGGTCATCCCGATCGCGTGGCATGCCCCGCACCCCGCCCGGACCGTCTCGACGGCCTCGCCGAGGGCGGCCCGGTGGTGAAGGATGCCACCACCAACGCGACGAAAGCGGTTCCCGGACCTTCCTCCCCGACGGCCAGCGATTCGACCGCCTCATGGGCTGCGGTACGGGTGTCCAGATGGTCGCTGGAGGCCACCGCGGCGGTGGGCTCGCGGCCGGGTCCGGATCGACCGGTTGCGTTCGTCGGCGGCTTGGGCATAATGCTCGATTCGTCCGATCGACCAGTTCCCCTCCCGACCGAGACCGAGAGACCTTCCCGTGCCGAATACCGAATCCGCGAAGAAGCGAGTCCGTCAGAACGCGAAGCGTAACGCCCGCAACAACTGGCGGAAGCGGAACGTCAAGGTCGAGACCAAGGCGTTCCTCGACGCGGTGGCGAGCGGCGACGCGAAGGCCGCCGAGGCCCAGTTCCGCAAGGTCGCCGGCCTGCTCGACCGCGTCGGCTGCACCAGCACGATGCACAAGAACACCGTCGCCCGTCGCAAGAGCCTCCTCGCCCGG
>JBEIUL010000399.1:0-2789 GCA_040374395.1 Phycisphaeraceae bacterium | reverse complement strand
GCCGCGAGTCCCGCGACGATCGCGACCCGCGCCGCGCGTTCCCTCGCGACCACCGCCGCGACCGCCGCCGCCGGCCGCGGCACCGCGTCGAGCGTCGCGTCGATCCCGCCGCCCGCGAAGTGGTGGCGGAACTCGGGCTCCTCGAGGCGGAACTCGATCGGGCGCCGCCGGCCTTCGGCGGTGAACTCGGCCGCGATCACGAGCGGCGGCTTCGGGTCGTACGGGCTGAGCTCGTCCGGCGGGAAGCACGTCCAGGTCACGCCGATCTCGCGGACCGGCGCGACGAACGGGTACTCGAGCTCGAAGCGGATCTTCCGCAGCCCGCGCAGCCCGGAACGCGGGAAGAGCGGCAGCAGCGACTCGTCGGGATCGTTTCGGGCGAGCCGCTCGATGCGTGGCCGCAGCCGCGTGCCGTCGGCCTCGATCGCGCACCGCTCGGCGAAGTACGCCTCGAGCCGCGGCGCCAAGGCCCGCAGTTCGGCCGGCTCGATCCGGTCGGCGAGCTCGCGGTGGCTCTCGACGAGGTAGTCGAGGAAGACCAGGTTCATCCCGATCCGCACCGTGACGCGGTCGTCGCCGACCTCGATCTCGAGCTCGGCGTGCGGCCCGTCCTGCGGATGGAGCGATCCGGCCGCGGCGATCCGGGCCGTCGCGGCCACCGCGAGCCAAGCGGCAAGCCAGACGAGCGGGAAAATCAGGCGGGAATATCGCAGCGGCAACCTCGCGGGCCTTGGAGGGTACGACCCGCTCCGTATCATCGCCCGTCTTCGCCTCTCCCGGAGCGTCCCGTGCCACGACTTCCCGCGATCGCCGCCCGCCACCTCCTCGCCTCGCTCGCGCTGGTCGCCCCGGCGGCGGTCCACGGGCTCGCCTCGGCCCAGGACGGCTTCGCGCCCCCGCCGCCCGAGCCGACCGTCGCCCCCGCACCGCCGCGGATCGACCAGGTCTTCCGCGCCGCCGACCCCGACGCCCAGCGATTCCACGAGCACGTGCAGGTGCTGGCCAGCCCGTGGATGGCCGGCCGCCTGCCCGGCACCCGCGGCATGGAACTCGCAAGCGAGTACATGGAATGGAACTTCCGGCGCACCGGCCTCGAGCCCGGCTACACCGCCGAGGACGGCACGCGAAGCTACCGCCAGCCCTTCCGGCTCGGCGGCAAGAAGACCTTCGAGGACGCGGTGCTCGCCGCGACGCCCGCCGGCGGCGCCGAGGTCACCTTCGCCCGTGACACCGATTGGAAGCCGACCAGCCTCGGCGAGGGCGGCGCGAGCGAGGGCGAGCTCGTCTTCGTCGGCTACGGCATCGACGACGGTCCCGAAGGCTACGCGACCTTCAAGGAAGGCGACGACCTCACCGGCCGCATCGCGATGGTGCTTCGCTTCGAGCCGATGGACGAGAACGGCAAGAGCCGCTGGGCGACCGACGGCTGGTCGTCCCGCTCGGGCTTCGCCGGGAAGCTGCGGAACGTCGCGAACCGGAAGCCCGCGGCGATCCTCGTGGTGAACACGCCCGGCGCCGACGACCCCCGCACCGGAAGCCTCGACTTCGGCGGGCAGCGGATCGTCGAGGGCGTCCCCGTGTTCGCCCTCACCGCCGACGCCGCCGATCGCCTCGTGCGGATGTCCGACCCGAACCGCGGGATCCTCGATCTCCGCAAGGCGGCCGACGCCGCGGGCGGGCTCACCCCGCTGCCCGGCCCGAAGATGCGGCTCGCGGTGACCGTGCAGGAGACACCGGTCATCGCCGAGAACGTGGTGGGCGTCCTGCCCGGCCGCGGTTCGCTGAAGGACGAGTTCATCGTCATCGGAGGCCACCTCGACCACCTCGGCATGGGCGACTTCGGCTCGCGCTCGGGCGAGAAGGCCCTCCATCCCGGCGCCGACGACAACGCGAGCGGATCGGCGGGCGTGATGATGCTCGGAGACAGCCTGAAGGCCGCGTACGACCGGGAAGACGCCGCGACCCCGCTCCGCACGATCGTCTTCGTCGGCTTCTCGGCCGAGGAGAGCGGGCTGAACGGCAGCGAGCACTACGTCAAGAAGCCGATCTTCCCGATCGACCGCACCGTCCTGATGTTCAACTACGACATGATCGGCCGCATCGAGGGCGAGCGGCTGAGCGTCTCGGGCGCCGGCACCGGCATCGGCATGGAGGAGTGGGCCAAGGGCCACTACGAGCGCCGCGAGGCGGTCGACGGCCTCAAGGTCATCCCGGGCCGCGGCTCGGGCGGCGGCAGCGACCACGCGAGCTTCCTCGCCGCGGGCGTGCCCGTCCTCTTCGCGATCATCGCCGACTTCCACGACGACTACCACACGCCGCGCGACACCGTCGACAAGATCAATTCCGAGAGCGGCGCGAAGGCCGTCCGCCTCTTCCACGACATGGCCCTCGACATGGCGAGGCGGCCCGAGCGGTTCGCCTTCAACACCGAGTCGGGCCCCATGCGGCCGCGGCCGCTCACGGTGCGGATCGGCCTCCGCAGCCGCGACCCGGGCGACACGCCCGGCCTCGAGGTCGTCGAGATCACGCCCGGCGGCAGCGCCGAGCTCGCGGGCATCCGGCAGGGCGACCTGCTCGTGAAGTGGAACAAGAAGGACATGAATTCCCGCGAGGATCTCGTGGCCGAGCTCCGCACCCACCAGCCGGGCGAAAAGGTCCAGGCGGTGGTGCGGCGGGGCGAGGAGGAGATCACGGTGTACGTCGACCTCAAGGGCGCCGAGTGACGGCGTGACGGGGTCCGGGTCGTAGTCGATCGGGTCGCTGCCGACGAGGGTGCCCAGCACCATCGG
>JBEIUL010000141.1:0-6258 GCA_040374395.1 Phycisphaeraceae bacterium | reverse complement strand
GGCCGAGTACGCGAAGAAGACGCTCATGATCGAGGTCGGGCGGCCGATCGACCGGCGGGCGTTCCTGCTCGGGCTCTCGGCGATGCAGTACCGCCGCAACGACACGGCCCCGGAGCGCGGGCAGTACCGCGTGCGCGGCGACTCGATCGAGGTGTATCCCGCGTACGAGCAGCACGCGATGCGGCTGTCTCTTTTCGGCGACGAGGTCGAGTCGATCGAGCTCGTCGACCCGATCTCGGGCGAACAGCTCGCGGACGAGCGGCGGGCGGTCATCTTCCCCGCGGTGCACTACGTGATGCCCGAGTAGGAGCGCGGCCGGGCCCTCGTCGGCATCCGCGACGAGCTCGACGCCCGCGTGATCGAACTCAAGTCGCAGGGAAGGCTGCTCGAGGCGCAGCGGCTGCTGGCCCGCACCCGGCACGACCTCGAGCTGCTCGAGGAGACCGGCTTCTGCCCGGGCATCGAGAACTACGCGCGGCACTTCGACGGCCGGATGCCCGGCGAGCGCAGCTGGACGCTCTTCGACTACTTCCGGCAGATGCCGAACCGCGGCACCGACGACTGGCTGGTGATCGTCGACGAGAGCCATGTGACGCTGCCGCAGATCCGCGGCATGTATTTCGGGGACCGGCGGCGGAAGGAGACGCTCGTCGAGCACGGCTTCCGCCTGCCGAGCGCCCTCGACAACCGGCCGCTCAAGTTCGACGAGTGGGAGGAGCTCATCCCGCAGGCGATCTACGTCTCGGCGACGCCCGGGCCGCACGAGCTCGAGCGGGCGGGCGGCGAGGTCGTCGAGCAGGTCATCCGGCCGACCGGCCTCGTCGACCCGCCGGTCTCGGTGCGGCCGGCGCGGGGGCAGGTGCCGGATCTGGTCGCGGAATGCCGCCGGGTCGCGGGGCGCGGCGAGCGGGCGCTGGTGACCGCGCTCACCAAGCGGCTGTGCGAGGACCTCACGACCTTCCTCGACCGCGAGGGGATCCGCGTGCGCTACCTGCACAGCGAGATCGAGACGCTCGAGCGGCTCGAGATCCTGCGCGAGCTGCGCGAGGGGGCGTTCGACGTGCTCGTCGGCGTGAACCTGCTGCGCGAGGGCCTCGACCTGCCCGAGGTCTCGCTGGTGTGCATCCTCGACGCCGACAGCCAGGGCTTCCTGCGCAGCCAGTCGAGCCTCATCCAGATCATGGGCCGCGCCGCCCGCAACGCGAACTCGATCGCGATCCTCTACGCCGACTCGGTCACGCCCGAGATGCAGGCCGCGATCGACGAGGTCGAACGGCGCCGCGCCAAGCAGCTCGCCTACAACGAGGCGAACGGCATCACGCCGCAGACGATCGTGAAGGCGATCCGGCGCGGCATCGAGCACGAGCTCGCCGCGGGAAAGACCGCCCGTGCGGCCGGCGGCAAGCGTGAGGTCGAGGAGTTCGACCGCGACGAGCTCATCCGGCAGGTCGAGGAGGAGATGCTCGCGGCGGCCGAGCGGCTCGAGTTCGAGAAGGCGGCGCGGCTGCGGGACGAGGTCGGGCGGCTGAAGGCCCTGCCGATCGGCTCGAAGGTCACGATGGGCGACGAGGAGGAGACGAAGGACCGGCCCAAGGCGGGCATGCCGGGGACGAGGGCGGGACGGAGGGGGAAGGGGAAGCGGTAGGCGAAGCCGGCGGCTGCGGCGGGCTCACCGCAACCGGATCGAAGCCGCGAGTTCCGCCAGCCGCGACTCGGTCATCGCCGGCGCGGCATCGTCCCGCGACCGCTCGAGCCGCGCTTCGATCTCGATGACCCGGTCGGGCGCGAGCCCGGCGATGGGCGGGTTCGCCGGGACGGTTCGGGGCGCGGAGGTGACCGAGGCGGGCGTCATGGGGAGCCCATTCTTCGGCATGACCGCAAAATCCGGCGCACTTCCCCGTGGAATTCCTCGCGATCGCGTTATCCGGGCGCTCGGGCCTATCCTCCCCGCTTCCGATTTTCGACCCGCGGCCCCTTCCCATGCTCACCCCCCTCCCCGACCCCGCCCACGCCATCCGGATCCGCGGGGCCCGGGAGCACAACCTGAAGGCGGTCGACCTCGACATCCCGCGCGACCGGCTGGTGGTCATGACCGGCGTCTCGGGCAGCGGGAAGAGTTCGCTCGCCTTCGACACCGTCTTCGCCGAGGGGCAGCGGAAGTACATGGAGTCGCTCTCCGCGTACGCCCGGCAGTTCCTCGACCAGATGCAGAAGCCCGACGTCGAGGCGATCGAGGGGCTGCCGCCGACGATCGCGATCGAGCAGCGGTCGGGCGGGCATTCGCCTCGCTCGACGGTCGCGACGACGACGGAGATCTACGACTACCTGCGGCTGCTCTTCGCCCGCTGCGGCCAGCCGACCTGCTGGGCGGTGACGGGCAAGGCGAAGGACGGGAAGGAGAAGGTCTGCGGCCGGCCGATCACGGCGTCGAGCGCGTCGCAGATCGTCGAGACGCTGCTGAGGAACTTCGACGGCCAGCGGGCGATGGTGCTCGCGCCGGTCGTCCGCGGCAAGAAGGGCTTCCACCGCGAGACGCTCGAGGGCATCCAGCGGCAGGGACTCGTCCGGGCCCGCGTCGACGGGAAGGTCGTCGACCTGCGCGAGGCCCTCAAGCAGGGCGGCGACAACCCGCTCGGCCTCGGTCGCTACGAGACGCACGACGTCGAGGCGGTCGTCGATCGCGTCGCCATCAACGCCGAGGGCCGGCAGCGGCTCGCGGAGAGCGTCGAGACGGCGCTCAAGCTCGCCGAGGGGTCGCTCGCGATCCTCGTCGAGGAGGGCGAGGCCTGGACCGAGCACCGCTTCAGCGAGAAGTTCGCCTGCCCCGAGCATCCGGAGTGCAGCCTCGAGGAGCTCGAGCCGCGGCTCTTCTCGTTCAACTCGCCGCACGGGGCGTGCCCGGAGTGCGCGGGCCTCGGCACGGTGAACGAGTTCGACGAGGCGCTCGTCGTGCCCGAACCCGACCGCGGCGTCGCCGACGGGGCGATCGTGCCGTGGCGGAAGAACGGCCGGCGGATGAACATCTGGTACGCCCGGCAGCTGCGACGATTCTGCGAGGCCGCGGGCGTGACCGCGGGGACGCCCTTCTCGAGCCTGTCGGCGAAGCTCCGGCGGATCCTGATGCACGGCGCGAGCGAGGCCGAGGCGGATTCGTTCGGGATCGAGTGGGAAGGCGTGCTGCCGAACCTGCGGCGGCGCTACCGCGAGACCGAGAGCGAGTTCGTCAAGGAACGCCTCGTCGAGTACATGAGCGACGCCGCGTGCGAGGCGTGCGCGGGCCGGCGGCTGCGGCCGTCGTCGCTCGCGGTGCGGGTGCGGTCCGGGTCGGGCCGGGACGGCAGCTTCCTGAACATCGCCGAGTGCTGCTCGCTGAACGTCGAGCGGGCGACGGGGTTCTTCGCGACGCTTTCGCTCGACGCGGAGCGGGCGAAGATCGCCGAGCCGATCCTGCGGGAGGTTCATGCCCGGCTCGGCTTCCTCGCCTCGGTCGGCCTCGGCTACCTCACCCTCGACCGGACGAGTTCGACGCTGTCGGGCGGCGAGGCCCAGCGGATCCGCCTCGCGACGCAGGTCGGTTCGGGCCTCGTCGGCACCTGCTACGTGCTCGACGAGCCGACCATCGGCCTGCACCAGCGCGACAACGACCGGCTCATCGCGACGCTGCGGAGGCTGTGCGACATCGGGAACACCGTGCTCGTCGTCGAGCACGACGAGGACCTGATCCGGGCCTGCGACTGGGTGGTCGACGTGGGTCCGGGCCCCGGCCGGCACGGCGGGAAGATCGTCGCGACGGGAACGCCCGAGCGGATCGCGGCGGATCCGGATTCGCTCACCGGGAAGTACCTGAGCGGGGCGTGCTCGATCGCGGTGCCCGAGCGGCGGCGGACGCTGTCGCGGGCGAAGGCGATCGGCGTGCGCGGGGCCCGGGCGAACAACCTGAAGTCGCTCGACGTCGACTTCCCGCTCGGCGGCCTCGTCGTCGTGACCGGCGTGAGCGGCTCGGGCAAGTCGACGCTCGTGAACGGGATCCTGCTTGCGGCGGCCCAGAAGTCGCTCGGGCTGGTTCGGGCGAATCCCGCGGACCACGACAAGGTGAACGGCCTCAAGGCGGTCGAGCGGGTCGTCGAGGTCGACCAGTCGCCGATCGGCCGCACGCCGCGGTCGAACCCCGCGACGTACACCGGCATCTTCGACGAGATCCGCAAGATCCTCTCGCTCACGCCCGAGGCGAGGATCCGCGGCTACGAGCCGGGGCGGTTCTCGTTCAACGTGAAGGGCGGGCGGTGCGAGGCGTGCCAGGGACAGGGCGTGCGGAAGATCGAGATGCACTTCCTGCCCGACGTGTTCGTGACCTGCGAGACCTGCAAGGGCGCCCGCTACAACCGCGAGACGCTCGAATGCCGCTACCGGGGCAAGACGATCGCCGAGGTCCTGGACCTGACCGTCGACGACGCGGCGACGTTCTTCGCGGCCCACCCGAAGATGCACCGGATGCTGACGTGCCTGCAGGAGGTCGGGCTCGGGTACGTCCAGCTCGGGCAGGCGTCGACGACGCTCTCGGGCGGCGAGGCGCAGCGGGTGAAGCTCGCGGCCGAGCTCGGGCAGGGCTCGAGCCTGCACACGCTGTACGTGCTCGACGAGCCGACGACCGGACTGCACTTCGACGACGTGCGGCGGCTGGTCGCGGTGCTCGGGCGCCTCGCCGACGCGGGGCACAGCCTGGTGGTCATCGAGCACCACCTCGACGTGATCAAGTGCGCCGACTGGATCGTCGACCTCGGGCCCGAGGGCGGCGACCGCGGCGGCACGCTCGTCGCCGAGGGGACCCCGGAGGAGGTCGCGGTGACGAAGGGCAGCTTCACGGGGGCGTATCTCGCCCCGCTCCTGGCGCGATCGGGCCGGAACCCGGCGAGGAAGCCCGCGGAGCCGGAGACCACGGCCGGGGCGAAGCCGGGGGCGAAGGCAGCGCCGAAGTCGGCTTCGAAGCCGGCGAAGGCCGCGAAGCCGCCGGCCAAGAAGGCCCCCGCCCGCACGAAGGCGGCCCGCTGAGGTTGCCGGGCGGGGGGCGAGCCACGAAGATCCACCGATGCCCTTCGCCGACGACCAGAGCTTCCCGCCCGGATACCGGCTCGCCCTCCGCGAGATCACCGAGCCGAAGGACACCAACCACCAGGGCAGCATCTTCGGCGGCGTGATCCTCTCGCTCATCGACCAGGCGAGCTACCTCGAGGCGAGGCGGCACGGGCGGCATCGGTGGGTCACCGTCGCGATGGAGGGCGTCGTCTTCCATGCTCCGGTCTGGACCGGCGACGTCGTGACGCTCTTCACGCGGACCGTGAAGGTCGGGCGCACGTCGGTCGCGGTCCACGTGAAGGTCGAGGCCGAGCGGTGCGACAGCGGCGAGCGGGTCGCGGTGACCGAGGCGACGGTCACGATGGTCTCGACCGACTCGCGGGGGAAGCCGATCCCGCACGCGGAGGTCACGGCGTGAGGCGGGTGCGGATCGGAATCCTCGTCTCGGGCGGCGGACGGAGCGCGGTGAACCTCGCGGAGGCGATCCGCCGCGACGGCATTCCCGCCGAGGTCGTCGCGGTGGTGGCGACGCGTCCGACGGTTCCGGCGATCGCGCGGTGCCGCGAGGCGGGGCTGCCGGTCGCGGTGGTGCCCGTGGCCGAGGATCCGGCGAGCTTCGACGACCGGCTCGACGCGGCCCTCGATGCGGCGGGCGTCGAGCTGGTGGTGCTGGCGGGGTACCTCCGCAGGTTCCGCGTCGGTACGCGTTGGACAGTCCACGCGATCAACATCCACCCCGCCCTGCTGCCCCGCCATGGCGGCCCGGGCATGTTCGGCGAGCATGTCCACCGGGCGGTGCTCGCGGCCGGCGACGCCGAGAGCGGCTGCACCGTTCACTGGGTCGACGAGCAGTACGACCATGGCGGGGCGATCGTGCAGAGGCGGTGTCCGGTGGAACCCGGCGACACGCCGGAGACGCTGGCGGACCGCGTCTTCGCCGAGGAGCGGATCGCCCTGCCCCAGGCGGTCGATTCCGTCGCCCAAGGCATCCTCTCGGCCCGGACGGCTACGGTCGCGCCGTGAAGTCGTTCCTTTGCGCGATCCTGCTCTCGCTGGCCGCCGCGGTCCCCCCGCCGCTCGACGCGGCGACCGCCGATGCGATGCGGCGGAAGGTCGAGCGGACGCTCGAGGCCCGGCGCTGGGACGAGGCGATCGAGCTCATCGCCGAGTACGTCCGCGAGGTCG
>JBEIUL010000017.1:0-14095 GCA_040374395.1 Phycisphaeraceae bacterium | reverse complement strand
GCGATAGGTGTGGAGCTCGGCCCTCGCGCAACCGGCGAGAGCCGCGAGGACCGCCAGCGACGCCGCGAGACCCCTCATGCCGTCACGGCGTGGGGATCGCGCACGAGCCGCCGTGCTTCCGGTGGTAGTCCTGGTGGTACTCCTCGGCGGCGAAGTAATTCGAGTACGGGGCGACCTCGGTCACGATCTTCCGGCCCTTGAACGCCTTCTCGGCGGTGAGGGCGGCGATGACCGAATCCGCGACCCGCCTCTGGTCGTCGTTCATCACGTAGATCGCCGAGCGGTACTGCGTCCCGATGTCCGGGCCCTGGCGATTGAGCGTGGTCGGGTCGTGGATCTTGAAGAAGAACCGCACCAGCTGCTCGTACGGGACCCTCTTCGGGTCGAAGATCACGCGAACCACCTCGGCGTGCCCGGTGTCCCCGGTGCAGACCGCCTTGTAGGTGGGGTTCAGGACCGAGCCGCCGGCGTAGCCGCTCTCGGCGTCGATCACGCCGGGGATCTGCGCGAAGCGGTCCTCGACGCCCCAGAAGCAGCCGCCGGCGAAGTAGGCGACCGCGGGCTGGCTCTCGGGCGGAAGCGGCTCGCCCTTCGCGATGAACTTCAGCGCGGCCGAATTCAGGCAGTAGCGCTTCCCGGTCGGCGCCGGGCCGTCGTCGAAGACGTGGCCGAGATGGGCGCCGCTGCGGGCGTCGAGGATCTCGGTGCGGACCATGCCGTGGCTCGAGTCGACCTTCTCGATGATGTGCTCGGGATCGAACGGTGCGAAGAACGACGGCCAGCCGGTTCCCGAGTTGAACTTCGCCGAGCTCGAGAAGAGCGGCAGGCCGCCCGCGACGCAGACGTAGATCCCGTCCTTCTTGTTGTCGAGCAGCGTCCCGCAGAAGGGCCGCTCGGTCTCGGCGCTGAAGCAGATCTTGTCCTCCTCCGGAGTGAGGGTCTTGCGGACCGCGGCGATCTGGTCGGGGGTGAGCGGAGTCAGGTCGTAACCGGACTTCGAGAGGCGGGGGAGCGGCGTCTTCACGGGAGAGGTCTCCTGCTTCGTGGCGGGCTGGACATCCGGCGGGGCGGCGAGGGCGAGGGAAGCGGCGGCGAGGATCGTGCAGAGGAGCATCGTGGGACTCCGTTGGTTCAGGTCGTCAGCGTAGGCCGGACCGGCGGCTCGGCGATGGGGGGCGAGGGGGAGAGATGGGCCCGGTGGGAGTCGAACCCACACGCCGGGGTGAACCGGCCGCGGCTTTTAAGGCCGCTGCGTCTGCCGTTCCGCCACGGGCCCTTCGGGATCGTACCGGCATCGCCCCGCGTTCCCGCCGTTCAGGTACGTTCCGCACCCGCACCCGACGATGCCATCGGTGCGTCCGGAGAGCCCACGGCCGATGTCCCCAGTCACGCGTCTCGCGCTGCCGCTCGCACTGCTCGTCCCGCTTGCCGCGCTGCCGGCCGGCTGCGGTCCGGCCAAGCCCGTGGCGGCCGCGCCGACCCCGCCGACGGTGGTGGTCGCCGCGGTCGAGAGGCGGGACGTGCCCATCCACGCCGACACCGTGGCCCGCACCGAGGCGAAGGACTCGGTCGAGATCTTCGCCCGCGTGAAGGCGACGCTCATGGCCCGCGAGTTCGAGGAGGGTTCGGTGGTGGCGGCGGGTGCGGTGCTCTACCGGCTCGATCCCGCCGAGTACCAGGCGATCCTCAACTCGGCCGAGGCCCTCGTCGCGAAGGCCGAGGCCGACCTCAAGCTCGCCCGTGAGCAGGTCACGGTCCGGACCGCCGAGGCGGGCCTGGCCGAGGCGAGGGCCCGCAAGGTCAAGGCCGACGAGGACCTCGCGAGGCTCGAGCCGCTCGTCGCCGCCGACGCCGCCCCGCGGCAGGATCTCGACGCCGCCCGGGCCGCGGTCGAGGTCGCCACCGCCGGGGTCGACGCCGCCGAGGCGACGCTGGTCAACTCGAGACTCCGCGAGGCGGTCGGCATCGAGGTCTCGGTCGCGGGCCTCGCCAAGGCGAAGGCCGACCGCGACCGGGCCCGCATCGACCTCTCGTACTGCACGATCACCGCGCCGTTCGCCGGCCGCATCGGGAAGAGCGAGGTCGCGATCGGCGACTTCGTCGGCCCGGGCCTCACCGACCGGCTCGCGGCGATCTCGAGCGTCGACCCGATCCGCGTCTCGATGGCGGTGATCGAGGAGACCTACCTCGCGTTCGAGGCCGCGGTCGGGCGCGAGGACGGCCGCGAGGAGGCCGACGTCCGCTCCGACCTGCCGATCACGCTCACCCTCGCCGACGGCAGCACCTACGCCCACACCGGCCGCTTCACCTTCGGCGAGCGCGACTTCGACCGGCAGACCGGCACGCTCACCGTCTACGCCGAGTTCCCGAATCCCGCCGGCCTGCTGCGGCCGGGCCAGTTCGCCCGCGCCCGCTTCCTCTCGGCGACGATCCGGGACGCGACGGTCATCCCCGAACGCGCGGTCGTCGAGGTGCAGGCGAGCCGCGGCGTCTGGACGGTCGGCGACGACGACGTCGCCCGGCTGAAGACGGTGGTCCTCGGCGACAAGGCCGGCGACGGCCTCGTGATCGTCGAGAGCGGGCTCGAGCCCGGCGAGCGGATCGTGGTCGAGGGCCAGGTGAAGATCCGCGGCGGCGGGAAGGTCACGCCGGTCGACCGCCCCGCGACCGCCGAGCCCTCGGCGCCCGGCGCGGCGGCCCCGGCGGGAGGAACCTGACCCGTGGGACGGTTCTTCCTCGAGCGGCCGGTCTTCGCGATCGTCGTCTCGCTCATCCTCTCGATCGCCGGCCTCGCGAGCATGCTCTCGCTGCCGATCTCGATGTACCCGCAGATCTCGCCGCCGACGGTCGAGGTCGAGATCAACTACCCCCGGCGCGAACGCGTCGACCGTCGAGGCCGCGATCGCGAGCCCGGTCGAGAGCGAGATCAACGGCGCCGAGGGCATGATCTACTTCGCGAGCAAGTCGACGAGCGACGGCCGCTACGTCCTGACCTGCACCTTCGAGGTCGGGACCGACCTCGACCTCGCGAACGTCGACGTGAACAACCGGGTGCAGCGGGCCGCCGCCCGCCTGCCGCCCGAGGCGGTCGCGTACGGCATCTCGGTGCGGAAGAAGTCGCCCGACCTGCTGCAGGCGATCACCGTGCGGGCCGCGGACGGGGGCTACGACGACGTGTTCCTGTCGAACTGGGCCTCGATCAACCTCGTCGACGCGATCGGCCGCGTGCCGGGCGTCGGCTCGACCTCGATGGTCGGGCAGCGCGACTACGCGATGCGGATCTGGCTCAAGCCCGACCGCATGACCAAGCTCGGGCTCACCGCGACCGACGTCGCGGCGGCGATCAAGGAACAGAACGTCCTCGCCCCGGCCGGCTCGATCGGCGCCCCGCCCGCCCGCGACGGCACCGAGTTCCAGCTCACCGTCGACGTGCAGGGCCGCCTCGTGACGCCCGAGCAGTTCGGCGAGATCGTGCTGCGGGCCGAGCCCGGCGGCAGCCTGCTGAGGCTGCGCGACGTCGCCCGCGTCGAGCTCGCCGCGAAGACCTACTCGAGCTTCGGCCGCATGGGCGACCGGCCCGCGGTCATCGTCCTCGTCTACCAGCTGCCCGGGGCGAACGCCCTCGACGTCGCGAAGGGCGTGGCCGCCGAGCTCGACCGGATCCGCCAGGGCGCCCCGACCGGCCTCGAGCTCTCGGTCGACTTCGACTACACGCGGTTCGTCTCGTCGTCGATCGAGGAGGTCGTGCAGACCCTCTTCGAGGCGTTCGTCCTCGTGGTGATCGTGATCTTCGTCTTCCTCGGAAACGTGCGGGCGACGATCATCCCGCTGCTCGCGGTTCCGGTCTCGCTGCTCGGGACGTTCGCGATGTTCGGGCCGCTTGACTTCTCGATCAACACGCTGACGCTCTTCGGGCTCGTCCTCGCGATCGGGATCGTGGTCGACGACGCGATCGTGGTCGTCGAGGCCGTCGAGCACCACATCGAGCACGGCCTCTCCCCGCGCGAGGCGACCGCCAAGGCGATCGACGAGGTGACCGGCCCGGTCATCGCCACCTCGGCGGTGCTCGCCGCGGTCTTCATCCCGGTCGCGTTCATGGGTGGCATCGTCGGACAGCTTTACCGGCAGTTCGCCCTCACGCTGTCGGTCTCGGTCGTGATCTCGTCGATCGTCGCGCTCTCGCTGACGCCGGCCCTGTGCGGGCTGATCCTCAGGCCGCGAAAGCAAGGCCGCGGACCCGTCGCCGCGTTCCTCCGCGGGTTCAACCGGGTCTTCGCGGCCGCGACCGGCGGGTACCTCGCCGGCGCCGGCCCGTTCATCCGGAAACCCTTGCTCGCGCTCGTCGCCGCCCTCGCCTTCCTCGCCGGGGCGGGCTGGATGGTGCGGGACACGCCGACCGCGTTCGTGCCGAACGAGGACCAGGGCTACTTCTTCGTCGCGATGCAGCTGCCCGACGGGGCGAGCCTGATGCGGACCGAGGACTTCTCCCGCGTCGCGGTCTCGCGGGTCGAGGACATCCCGGGCGTCCGCGAGGTGCTCACCCTCGGCGGATTGAACCTGCTCAGCGGAAGCTACGGGTCGAACGTCACGAGCCTCCTCGTGCTGCTCGACGACTGGAGCGAGCGGACCGACGCGGAACGCGGCCTGAGGTCGATCCTGACCGAGGCCCGCACCCGGCTCGCGGCGCTGCCCGAAGGCCTCACCGTCACCTTCATCCCGCCGCCGATCCCCGGCCTGGGGAACTCGGGCGGCGTGACCTACGAGCTGCAGGACCTCGGCGGCCGCACTCCGCGCGAGCTCGCCGACCGGGCCAACGAGCTCATCACGAAGGCCTCCGCCCGACCCGAGCTCGCCTCGCTCTACTCATCGTTCCGCCCCGACGTGCCGCAGGTCCACCTCGACGTCGACCGCGAGAAGGCCCGCGTGCTCGGGATCCGCATCGACTCGATCTTCCAGTCGCTGCAGACCTTCCTCGGCGGCCTGCAGGTCAACGACTTCAACCTCTTCGGCCGCACCTACAAGGTCACGGTGCAGGCCGATCCCGAGTTCCGCGCCGGCCCCGAGAGCCTCGACGAGATCTGGGTCCGCACCGCCGACGGCCGGATGAGCCCGATCACCGCGGTGGTCACGCAGGGGCGGACGACCGGGCCCGACCTGATCACCCGCTACAACAACGCCCGGGCGGTCGAGATCTCGGCGAATCCCGCGGCGGGCTACACCTCGGGGCAGGCGATCGCGGCGATCGAGGAGGTCGCGGCCGAGGTCGCCCCGCCGGGCAGCGGGCTCGCCGGCGACTGGACCGGCATCGCCTACCAGGAGGTGCAGGCGGGCGGTTCGCAGGGGGCGATCCTCGCCCTCGGGCTCGTCTTCGTCTTCCTCGCCCTCGCCGCCCTCTACGAGAGCTGGGCGATCCCGTTCTCGGTGCTGCTCGGCCTGCCGCTCGGGGCGTTCGGGGCGTTCCTCGGCGTGCGGGCGTTCGGCCTCTCGAACGACACCTACGTGCAGGTCGGCCTGGTGATGCTCATCGGACTCGCCGCGAAGAACGCGATCCTCATCGCCGAATTCGCGAAGGTCGGCGTCGACGGCGGCAAGGACGCCCGTACCGCGGCGACCGAGGCCGCGCGGCTGCGTTTCCGGCCGATCCTCATGACGAGCTTCGCGTTCATCCTCGGCACGGTGCCGCTCATG
The DNA here is from genome assembly GCA_040374395.1 of Phycisphaeraceae bacterium. Lineage (GTDB taxonomy): Bacteria > Planctomycetota > Phycisphaerae > Phycisphaerales > SM1A02 > JBEIUL01. The sequence goes on along the minus strand of JBEIUL010000017.1, from coordinate 8,407 downwards.
ATCAGCTCGGGCGCGGGCGCCGGCAGCCGGCACTCGCTCGGCACCGCGGTCTGCATCGGCATGACCGTGGCGACGCTCGTCGGTGTCTTCCTGATCCCGGGGCTGTTCGTGCTCGTCGCGCCGCGGAGGCCGGGAAAGCCGGCCGGGCCGCCCGCCGCGGACGGGGGCCACGCGTGAGCCGCATCGCGTTCGCCATCCTCCCGTGTCTCGCGGCGGCGACCGTCGCCGGCTGCCGGCTCGGGCCGGCGTACGAGCGACCCGACGCGAACCCGCCGGTCGCGTTCCGCTTCGCCGAGGGCGGGCCCTCCGCGGCGGAATCCGACGCCCTCGTCGAGGGCCCCCCGGACGGCAGCGACGCCGCGACGTTCGGCGATCTCGACTTCTGGGAGGTCTACGCCGACGAGCGGCTCGTGGCGTACATCCGCGAGGCGCTCGTCGCGAGCCCGACGGCATTGATCGCGACCGAGCGGGTGCTGCAGGCGCGGGCCGCGTGGGAGTTCGCCTTCGGGGCGCAGCTGCCGCAGGTCGGCGTGGGCGGCGGCTGGGACTCGGTCGGCATCTCGCAGAACGGCTTTCCCAAGTTCCCCAACGAGAACGTCGGCAGCGAGGGCACGATCGGCGGCAACTTCACGTGGGACGCCGACCTCTTCGGGCGGCTCGCGAGCGCGACCGAGGCCCGGCGGCAGGAGTTCCTCGCGAGCGAGGCGAACCGCCGCGCGGTCTACACGGCCCTCTGCGCCGACGTCGCGAAGGCGTACCTCCTCGTCCTCGACCTCGACCGCCGCATCGACGTCGCCCGGCAGACCCGCCAGACGCGGCAGAAGAGCCTCGAACTGGTCACGCTGCGGCGCGACCGCGGCGTCGCGAGCGCGATGGACGTGCGGCAGGCCGAGACGCTGCTCTACCAGGCATCGGCCGCGGTGCCGATCTTCGAGGGCAGCCTCGGCGAGGCCGAGAACGCCCTGAGCCTGCTGCTCGGCCGCAACCCCGGGCCGATCGAGCGGGGGAAGCCGATCTACGAGCAGGTGATGCGGGCGGAACTGCCGCCGGGCCTGCCCTCGGAGCTGCTCGGGCGCCGCCCGGACCTCGTCGCCGCGGAACGCAACCTCGAGGCGACGAACGCCCGCATCGGCGAGGCGAAGGCGCAGTTCTTCCCGACCATCGGCCTCACCGCGGTCGGCGGCTTCCAGAGCGACGCCCTCTCGAACCTGTTCAACGGCAGCTCGGCGTTCTGGACCGCGGGCCTCTCGGCGCTCCAGCCGGTCTTCACCGGCGGCCGTCTCGAGGCGAACCTGCGCGGCGCCGAGGCGCGGCAGCGCGAGGCGACGCTCGCCTACGTCCTCGCGGTGCAGCGGGCGTTCCGCGAGGTCAGCGACGGCCTCGTGTCGTACCGCTACGCCCGCGAGTTCCGCATCGAGCAGGACCGCCTCACGAGCACCCTCGAGGACCAGGCCCGGCTCTCGCAGCTCCGCTACAAGGGCGGCATCACGAGCTACCTCGAGGTGCTCGACTCGGAACGGCTCTACTTCCAGTCGGAACTCGAGCGGTCGAACGCCTGGCGGCTCGAGTTCGAGGCGGTGGTCAGGCTGTACCGTTCGCTCGGGGGCGGGTGGCGGCTGCAGGACGGGCCGCCCGACGGGATCGCCCGCGAGGAGGTCGCGCCATGAGGCCGTTCGCCGTCGCCGTTCTGCTCGGGCTTGCCGGATGCGCCGCGAGCCCGCCCCTCGAGACCCGCGAGGAGCTGGTCGCCCGCCGGAACCGCGAGGGCGAGGCGGTGGCCGGGCTCTCGAAGGCCTCGCTCGAGACCGCCCTCCGCCGCCTCGATCGCGACGGGGGCGGCGACGGCCGCTTCGACCTCCTGATCCTCTCGGGCGGCGGCGACTTCGGGGCGTTCGGCGCGGGCTTCCTCTACGGCTGGGCGATGGCCGACGACCCCGAGCTTCGCATGCCCGAGTTCGACATGGTCTCGGGCACCAGCACCGGGGCGATCCTCGCCCCGCTCGCCTTCACCGGCCGCGAGCCCGACCTGCGGCTCGGCCGCGACCTCTACGCCGATCCGCCGCAGGATCTGGTCACGCCTCGCGGGCTGCTGCCGATCTGGCCCTGGAACGAAAGCCTCGCCGACCCGTCGGGCCTTCGCCGCGAGATCGAGGCGAGCCTGACGCCCGACCTGCTCGCCTCGCTCCGGGGCGCCGCCGAGGGCGACCGCCAGCTGCTCGTCGCGACCAGCACCCTCGACTTCGGGACCTTCCGGCCGTTCGACCTGCTCGAGCTTCGCGATCGCCCCGACGCGGAGTTTCGTGCGTCGGTCCTCGAGCGGATCCTGGCCTCGTCGGCGGTCCCCGGCGTCTTCCCGCCGGTCACGATCGACGGGACCCGCTACATCGACGGCGGCGTCACGCAGAACCTCTGGCTGCTCGAGGACCAGACCGTGCCGGGCACCGTGCTCTACGAGTGGAAGGAGCGGTTCCACGACCGGCCGCTGCCCACGTTCCGCATCTGGTGCGTGGTGAACAACCAGCTCTTCGAGCCCCCGACCGCGGTGCCCGACCGCTGGCTCGCGGTCGGCATCAAGGGCCTCTCGACCTCGGTGCGGGCCGCACTCATCAAGGACCTGAAGCTCGCCGCCTTCATCGCCGAGGTCGTCGACCTCGCGATGCCGGGCGAGATCGAGTTCCGCTTCGTGAGCATCCCCGAGGACTGGCGGCCGCCGGTCGAGGGCGACTTCCGTCCCGAGACCATGCAGGACCTCGTGCGGCTCGGCGAGCTCATGGGCCGCTCGGGAACCGCGTGGCGGGAGGTCGTCCCCGAGCCCGACGGGGTCGGCGGCTTCGCCCCACGGTCGGGCACGCGTCCGGATGCGACGCGTTAACATCCGCCTCCCATGCTCCAGATCCGCCGCCTCGTGACCGCGCTCGCCGCCGTCACCCTCAGCCTCACCATCCTTCCCGCGTGCACGACGATGTCTCGGCCGGCCGAGACCGATGCCGAGCGAGCCCAGCGGAAGTACCGCGAGGACCAGGCCACCGTCGACTTCTTCATCGAGACCCACCAGCGCATGCTGGCGCGGCTGGTCGAGGACTCCGACAGCAAGGGGACCTTCGACGTGCTCATCCTGTCGGGCGGCGGCGACTTCGGCGCGTTCGGCGCCGGGTTCCTCCTCGGCTGGGCCCAGTGCACCGACCCGTCGCTCAAGCGGCCCGACTTCGACTTCGTCGCCGGCACCAGCACCGGGTCGATCCTCGCGCCGCTCGCCTTCGTCGGCACCGACGAGGCGATCGGGATCGGGGCGCAGTTCTACTCGAACCCGCCGAAGGACCTGATCAAGCCCCGGGGCCTGATCCCGATCTGGCCCTCGAACGTCTCGCTCGCCGACCCGTCGGGGCTGCGGGAGACCCTCGTCTCGCAGCTTGACTCGAAGCTCCTCGACTCGATCCGCGAGGGCGACCGACAGGGACGGGTGCTCGCGTGCGCCTCGACGAACATCGATTTCGGCACGTTCCGGCCGTTCAACATGCTCGGCGGCGTGAAGCTTCCCGACGACGAGTACCGGCAGTACCTCGTCGACCGCATGATGGCCTCGGCGGCGATCCCCGGCGTCTTCCCGCCGGTCCTCATCGACGGCTCGCTCTTCGTCGACGGCGGCGTCACCGAGAACGCCTGGACGCTGCGCGACCAGCGGATGCCCGACTCGGCCCTCTCCCGGTGGCAGGCCCGGAACCCGGGCAAGCCGCTTCCGAAGATCCGCCTGTGGTACCTCGTGAACAACCAGCTCTTCCCGCCCGGCGAGACGGTCACCCCCGACTGGATCGACGTCGCGGGCCGCGGCCTGAGCACCTCGATCCGCTCGGCCCTCATCAAGGACCTCATGATCGGCTCGTACGTCGCGAAGCTGACCAACACCGTGGTCGAGGGCGAGGTCGAATTCCGCTTCGTCGCGATCCCCGACGAGTGGACCGCGCCGGTGCCCGGGAACTTCAAGCCCGAGACCATGCGGTCGCTCGTCGAGCTCGGCGAGAAGATGGGCCGCGACCCGAAGTCGTGGCGGACCACGGTGCCGCACCTCGACGGCGTCGGCGGCTGGACGCCCTACACCGAGCCGCTGCGGCGGCCGGACGGGTCGGTCTACACGCCGCTGGATTGACCTGAACCACCGGAACGCGGCACGGCGCCGCGCTCAGCGCCGTTCCTGGTGGCCGCCGAAGAGCGCCCGCTGCGCCGACAGGACCTTGTTCGCGAACTCGGCGTGACCGCGGCTCTCGAAGCGGTCGAAGAGCGCGGCGCTGAGCGTGTGGATGGGCACGCCGAGCTCGATCGCGGCGGCCGCGGTCCAGCGGCCCTCGCCCGAGTCGCTGACCTTGCCGGCGAAACCCGCGAGTTCCTCGTCCGAAGCCAGCGCCTGCGCGGTGAGGTCGAGCAGCCACGACCCGATCACCGAGCCGCGCCGCCAGAGCTCGGCGATCGCGGCGAGGTCGAGGTCGAAGCGGTAGAGCGACGGGTCCCGCAGCGGGGCGGTCTCGGCGTCGGCCGAGCGGTGCCCGGCGGCGCCGTCGTTGGCGTGCCGCAGCAGGTTGAAGCCCTCGGCGTACGCGGCCATGAGCGCGTACTCGATGCCGTTGTGGACCATCTTCACGAAGTGGCCGGCTCCGGGGCCGCCGCAATGCAAGTAGCCGCGATCGGCGGTGTCCGGGCGGTCGCCGCGGGCCGGATTCGGCGGGGCGAGATCCCGCGACGGTGCGAGGGTCCGCAGCGCCGGTTCGAGCCGGGCGAACGCCGCGGGCTCGCCGCCGATCATCAGGCAGTAGCCGCGTTCGCGGCCCCAGACGCCGCCCGACACGCCGACGTCCATGTAGCGGATCCCGCGGGCCGAGAGCTCGCGCGAGCGGCGGAGGTCGTCGTGGAAGTGCGAGTTCCCGCCGTCGACGAGCACGTCGTCGGTCGAGAGCAGCGGAGCCAGCTCGCCGATCGTCGCGTCGACGAGGGCGGCGGGCAGCATGAGCCAGACGGCGCGGGGCCCAGGCAGCTTCGCGACGAGGTCGGCCAGGTCGCGGGCGGCGATCGCGCCTTCCTTCGCGAGCGCCTCGACCGCCGCGGCATCGCGGTCGAGGACCACGCACTCGTGCCCGCCGGCCATGAGCCGCCGGACCATGTTTCCGCCCATCCGTCCGAGTCCGATCATCGCGAGGCGCATGTCGAGTCCTTGGGTACCGCCGTCGCGGGAACGACGGCCAGAATGCGGCCCGCCAGCCAGCGGGCGAAGTCACGCTTGTCGATCGCGCCGTCCGCGGCGCGCTCCAGCCGGCCGTCGCGCCAGACGAGGGTCGCGTCGACCGAGCCGCTTTCCATCGTCGCCAGCGGGTTCGCCACGACCGCATCGAGGTCCTTCGAGGCGAGCTTCACGCGGGCCCGCTCGAGCAGCCGGGCCGGCTCCTCGAGGGCGAAGCCGAGGCGGAAGGCGCCCGGGTGCCGCGGCAGCGAGCCGAGGAGGTCGGGAACCGGCTCGAGGCGTAGTTCGAGCGATCCGCCCCGCAGGATCTTGCCCGGGCTGGCGGTGGCGGGACGGAAGTCGGCGACGGCGGCGGCCATGATCAGCACCGGATGCGCGGCGGCCGCCCGGCCGAGCGCCCCGGCCAGTTCCGCCGCGGTCCGGAACCGGACGCAGGTGATCCGCGGATGGACCGGGGCGTCCCCGCGGATCGGACCGAGCAGCAGCGTCACCCCGCACCCCGCGTCCGCGAACGCGCGGGCGATCTCGATGCCCATCCGGCCTGACGAGCGGTTCCCGATGAACCGAACCTCGTCGATCGGCTCCTCGGTCGGACCGGCGGTGACGAGGACCTTCGGGCGGTCGCCGGAGGCGTGCGTGGCCGGAGGTTCGGTGGGCATCGGTCGGTTGGCCGCGGGGGGGCGGCGGGGGTCGGGTCGCCGGGCACGTTGCCACGGATGCCGGACCGCACCATACTACTAGGCTCGCCCGCGCGACGCGGCGGCCACGGAGGTCCGGTTGGCTCGGAAGATCCGCAAGAAACTCGGTGAGATCCTTCTTGAGAAGGGCAAGGTCAAGGCCGAACAGGTCGAGGCCGCGCTCGAGCAGGGCCGGGCGACCGGCAAGCGCATCGGCGAGGTCCTCGTCGAGACGAGCGCCACGACCGAGGAGGCGGTGGCCGAGGCCCTCGCCGAGCAGTTCGGCCTCGAGTTCCTCAATCTCGAGCGGGCCGAGCACGCCAACCGGATCGACGCGAAGCTCATCCCCGACGACCTGGTCAAGAAACACCTGATCCTGCCCCTCTCGAAGTCGGGCGGTCGGCTGAAGCTCCTGATCCACGACCCGATGGACCTCGAGCTGCTCGACCTGCTGCGGTTCCGCCTGAACTGCGAGATCGACACCGCGATCGCGAGCAAGGGCCAGATCCGCCTCTTCATCGAGGGCGCCGGCAGCGGCAAGAGCCAGCTCTCGACCTCCAGCCTCGTCACCGACTCGATCGACAAGTCGGTCGACCGTTCGGTCGACCGGTCCGTGGACCGCTCGGTCGACCGCTCGGTCGACGCCTCGATCGACCAGGACGTCGAGAGCGCCCCGATCATCCGCCTCTGCCAGCGACTCATCATCGAGGCGGTGAAGGGCCGGGCGAGCGACATCCACATCGAGCCGAAGAAGGACGGCGTCCTCGTCCGCTACCGGATCGACGGCGCCTGCATCGTCCGCGACACGTTGCCCAAGAAGATGCAGAGCGCGGTCCTCGCCCGCCTCAAGCTGATGGCCGGCGTGAACATCGCCGAGCGGCGGATCCCGCAGGACGGCCGCATCAAGCTGAACGTCGACGGCGTGCAGATCGACTTCCGCGTCTCGTGCTGCCCGGCGTACCACGGCGAGAGCGTGGTGCTCCGGATCCTCCGGCCCGACTCGGTCCGCATCGGCCTCGTGAACCTCGGTTTCGAGCCCGACCAGCTCGAGGTCTTCAACAAGGTCATCCGCCGCCCGAACGGCATCTTCCTCGTGACCGGACCGACCGGCTCGGGCAAGACCACCACGCTCTACTCGGCCCTCGACATCCTGAACCGGCCCGACAAGAAGATCATCACCGCCGAGGATCCGGTCGAGTACAACTTCAAGGGCATCAATCAGGTCCAGGTCCGCGAGGCGATCGGCCTGAGCTTCCCGATCATCCTGAAGTCGATGCTGCGGCAGGCGCCGAACATCGTGCTCGTCGGCGAGATCCGCGACCGCGAGGTGGCCGACATCGCGATCCAGGCGGCGCTGACCGGCCACTTGGTGTTCTCGACGCTGCACACCAACGACGCGCCGTCGGCCATCACCCGCCTCGTCGACATGGGCGTCAAGCCCTTCCTCGTGGCGAGCGCCATCCAGGCGGTCATGGCCCAGCGGCTCGTGCGCATCCTGTGCGAGAAGTGCCGGCAGCGGGATCCCGATCCCGACCGCAAGGCCCTCGCGCTCGTGGGCATCACGCCGTCCGAGGTCGAGGCCGGCAACGTCTGCAAGCCCGGCCGGTGCGACGCGTGCGGCAGCGTCGGCTTCCAGGGCCGGAAGGCGATCTTCGAGATGATGATCATGAACAGCGAGATCCGCGAGCTCGCGTTCAACCGGGCCACGGTCGGCCGCATCCGGCAGGCCGCGATCCGCAACGGCATGCGGAGCCTTCTCGGCGACGGCAAGATCAAGATCCTGAAGGGCATCACCACCCCCGACGAGGTCGCGAAGTTCGCCCAGATCGAGGGTTTCAACCCGAACGAGATCTCGGCGGCCTGACCCCGTTCCCAACCTCCCACGGCCACCACCCATGTCCACCATGCAGATCGACCGCCTGCTCGACACCGTCGTCAAGCAGGGCTGCTCCGACCTCCACCTGTCCGAGGGCCGCGAGCCGACCGTCCGCCTGCACGGCGGCCTGGTACGGCTCAAGACGAAGATCCTCGACAAGGACGACCTCGTCACCCTGATGAAGTCGATCACGCCCGAGAAGAACCAGGCCGAGATCGCCGAGGTCGGCGGCACCGACTTCGGCTTCGCCTACGGCACCGCGGCCCGCTTCCGCGTCTCGGTCTTCCGGCAGCGCGGGGCGATCACGATGGTCCTCCGGCTCATCCCCAACAAGCTGCTGACCTTCGAGCAGATCGGCATCCCGCCGATCTGCCGCGAGCTCGTGCGCCGTCCCCGCGGCCTCTTCCTCGTGACCGGCCCGACCGGCTCGGGCAAGTCGACGACGCTCGCGACGATGATCGACTACATCAACACCGACTTCGACCGGCACATCGTCACGGTCGAGGATCCGATCGAGTACTACCACTACCACAAGAAGTCGGTGGTCAACCAGCGCGAGGTGGGCAAGGACGTTCCCACCTTCGCCGAGGCGCTCCGCCGCGTGCTCCGCTCGGACCCCGACGTGAT
>JBEIUL010000165.1:0-5823 GCA_040374395.1 Phycisphaeraceae bacterium | reverse complement strand
GGTCGCTGCGAGCCTGGGCCGAGCGTGCGGAGGGTTCGCTGGCGTCCGAGCGGGAACTCGCGCGGTCGCTGCGAGCCTGGGCCGAGCGTGCGGAGGGTTCGCTGGCGTCCGAGCGCGAACTCGCGCGGACGCTGCGTGCCTGGGCCGAGCGAGCGAAGGGTTCGCTGGCGTCCGAGCGGGAACTCGCGAGGTCGCTGCGAGCCTGGGCCGAGCGCGCGGAGGGCTCGCTGGCGTCCGAGCGGGAACTCGCGCGGACGCTGCGTTCGTGGGCGGAACGGGCCGAGGCCCAGCGCCTCGAGGCCGTCTCGCACGCGAAGCAGTGGCGGGCCTGGGCCGAGACGCTTGCGGCCCGAGAGCGTGAGTCCATGGAAACGCTCCGCCAGGCGCTTGAGCGGGCGGTCCGGGCCGAGGCCGAGCGGGACCGCCTCGCAAACCTCGCCGACGCCTGCCGTGCGGCGTTGGGCAGCCGACGTCGCCTGCTCCGCATACTGGCCGGTCTCGAGCCGCCTCCGGGGGCCTGATCCGCCGGCGAACTCAGCCCCAGCGGTGGTCGGCCACCAGCGGATGGCCCTCGCGGACGAAGAGCAGGTCGCACTGGCCCATGGCGTTGTCGAGCGGGCGTCGCAGGAAATCGACGAACTCGTAGGGGCGGAACCCCCGCCGTGACATCGCGGCCACGGTGCGGTCGAGCGTCTGCATGTCGGGACAGAAGGGGAACAGCGAGCACTCGAGCAGGACCAAGGCGACCCCGGCCAGGGTCTCGCGGCCTCCCTCGAGCACCCGCTCCTCGAACCCCTGCACGTCGATCTTGAGGAAGTCGGGGCGTGGCACCCCGGCCGCCACCATCGAGTCGAGCCGTCGCACCGGCACCCGCCGCGCGACCCGGCCCGGGTACGCGAAGCTGCTGTCCCACAGCGCCTCGGTCACGCCGAGCTCGAGCTCGCCGTCGACGTCCCCGAGCCCGACGGGCTCGATCCGCACCCGGCCGCGGAACTCTCCCGCCAACGCCTCGAGCGGCGCCCGCCGCTCGGCCAGCGGCTCGAAGCAGACCGCGGTCGCCTGCGGGAAGGTGGTGAGCGCGAGCCGGGTCCATCCGCCGTCGGCCGCGCCGATGTCGTGGATGACCGAGGGTGAGTGTCCCCGGCTCCGCAGGCCGCGAAGCGCGGCCGCCATTCCGAACTCTCGGGTCTCGACGTCACTCATGGGGTCACCGGTGGCCTCACTTGTACCAGACCAGCCCGCGAACCTGCTTCGACGCCCAGTTCCAGTTGTAGCAATGCACCGAGTGGCGATCGAAGATCCGGTGGAGCGCTCGGAGGGCAGCGCCGAAGACGAGCCGACGGTGCGGCGGAAGCTCGTGGAACGGCCGGTCGTAGTAGCCCCGGAGGTCGAAGGCGCGGAACAGGAACCGGTACGCGTCGGCGATCCGACCCCCGTAGGGACCATACCGGCGGGTGAGGCGGTACATCTCGTCGATGGCCCGCATCCCGGCCCGGGACGTCAGGTTGTCGTCGCTGAAGTGGTAGTCGGAGAGCACCGCGTCGGTCCGGCGGAACCGGGCACCGGTCGCGTGGAGACGGTTCCACCATTCCCAGTCGAACACGAGCGAGTAGGCGTCGTCGAGCTCGCCGGCGCGACGGTGCGCCGATGCCCGCCAGAACGTGCTCGGCTGCTCGATGCCGTTGCGCATCGACAGGTCGGCGAGGAACCCCTCGGGGACCTGCGTGACGGTCTCCGACCCGTCGGCGAAGATGCGTCGGCAGCCGCCGGTCACGACGTCGGTGCCCGGCTCGTCGGCGAGGATCGCGGCGACCGTCGCGAGCGCGCCCGGCCGCAGCGCATCGTCGGCGTTCAGGTAGCCGAGGATCTCCCCCTCGGCGCGACGAAAGCCCTTGTTGAGGGCGTCCGCCACGTTGCGGTCACGCCCGACGATCGTCTCGCTGACGAGCTGCGGGTAGCGGGCGATGACCTCCAGCGTCCCGTCGTCGCTTCCCCCGTCGACGCAGATCAGCTGCAATCGCGGGTAGGCCTGCGCCTCGATCGAACGCAGGGTCCGGTCGATCGTCGCCGCCGCGTTCCGGCTCGGGGTGACGAGGGTGATGCTCGGCAGGCCTCCCACGTTCAGGCCCCGTCCGCCGCCGCCCGCCGCCGGAGGTGCTCGCCGCGGACGCCCGCGTGGTATAGGGCCATGCCGATCCCGTGGGCGAGCGAACCGCCGCTTGAACCGCCGCTTGAACTACGGACCGACGCGATCACGAGGCTCGCGAACCGACGCGGGCACGCGTAGTGCGGCGGGATCGGCTGGGGGCCGCCGAGCAGGGTCTCGAGCGTGACCTGGCTCGTCCCGAGGGCGTGCATGAAGCGAAGGAGGTACGGCAGGCGGAATCGGCGGGGATCGAGATGGTGGTGGAGCCGCAACGCCGGCACGTAGGCGTTCGCGAGCCCCAGCGAGAACGAGCCTCGCATGAGGGGCGAGTCGTCGCCCGAGGCCAGTCCTCGCCGGCCGCTTCGTCCGAGGCGATGGAAGTCCGGATCGTCCTCGGCCCGGCGGCGATACCGCTCGGCGACCCGCCGCCGCACCATCGCGCCGGCTCCCGGCGGTTCCCACGGCCCCCAGGCATCGACGAGCCGCACGATGGTCTCGTCCCCGGCGTCCTTGATCGCCAGATACGGCAGGAACGGACGCACCCGGGCCGGAACCTCGAGATCCGGCGGCAGCAGCAGCTTCCCGCCGAAGCATCCGACGTCATCGCGGGAGGAGGCGAAGGCCTCCGCCGCGGCGAGGAAGTCGGGCATCAGCTCGTTGTCGTCGTCGAGGAAGAGCAGCCAGTCGTCCTCCCCGGCGTCCGAGGTCTCGCGGATCCCGCGGACGCGGGCCCGGGCGTGGCCCGGGATCTCCTCGCGGACGATCCGCGACTCGATCCCGCGCCGCCGCAGCGGGGCGAGGACCGAGTCCCCGACGGGAACCGTGCTCGCGCTGTCGACGAGCAGGAAGCGGAACCGGCCGGCCGCGGCCTCCTGGCTCGCGAGCGATGCGATGGTCCGCTCGAGGATCGCCGGGCGCGGGTTGTGGGTGCACAGGCAGGCGTCGATCACCGGGCGGCTCCCGGTGGGGTCGTGGGACATCCTCCCCGTGAACTCTCGAGCTCGGCGATGCGGGCCCGCAGCCCGGCGACCCGCGACTCGTTGGCTTCCGCCCACGAACGGAGCGATTTCGCGTCGAGGTCGAGCGTCGTCCGCAGGCGCTCGCTCTCGGCGGCCCAGGCCTGCAGGCGGCCGTTCAGGCTGACGAGCTCGGCGTTCGCGGCCTCGACCTTCGCGACCCGCTCGAGCAGGCCGTCGACGGTCCGCTCACCGTTGGCCATCCCGGGTTCCATGAAGAGGTGCCGGATCTCCGTCGGCGGCCGCTCGCCGAGGGGAAGCGCGGCTTCCGGAACCTCGGCGCCGAGCGACGCCACCCGTCGGTCGAACTCCGCGACCGCCCAGTCATGGAGGGCGACATCGAGCGGATTGTGGGCTCGGATGAGTTCATCGATCGCCGGGTCCCGGCCTGGTTCCGCGGCGACCGGACCGGACGCGTTCTCGCGCACGCCCTCGGCCGCCGCGGGCGGGATCCGCCACCCGAAGCGGGCGTTGAGCAGCCGGACCGAATCGGCCATGCGCTCGACGAGGCCGAAGCAGTGCATGGCGGCGAGATTCCGCCGGGCGATCGCGAGCACCTCGTCCGGGTGGGCGTCGGGACGCCGGTAGTGGTGCTGGTGGTCGGAGGCGAGCGCCCACGCCTGGGTGTCCCGGAAGAACGAGTTCACGAAGGGATCGAGGCGGTCGGCGAGGACCTCCTCGAGCGAACGGCCGAGGAACCGCGATCGGTACGCGTTGAAATCCACGTCCCGCGCCGCGAGCTCGGAGAAGTAGCGGAATTGGCTGCGGACCCTCGCGACGGGATCCCGCAGCATCGTGAACACCCGAGCCCCCGGCGGAAGACGGGCGAAGATGCTCGCCCCGAAATGGCCCGCGACGAACTCGTGGCCCGCGAGCCAGGAGTCCGACCGGTACGACACCCGCGAGACGTCATCCACCACCAGGCAACGACCGGACCCGACCTGCTGGCGGGCGAGTTCCCGCAGGGTGGTGCCGGCGGTCTTGGGGATGTGGAGGAAGACGAGCATCGGCGCGGCGACAGTCGTGCCGATGGTAGCGAATGGTCCGGACGGGCCGGAGGGTTCGCCTCACCGGCTCGCCGCGTACGTCGCGACCGGAACCCGCTCGCGCGGCGCCGCGTCGTGAGCGGCGAGCGCCTCGATCGCCTCGCGGCTCGGCACGCCGCGGCGGATCGGGCTCGCGATGCCTTCCTCGTCGCACAGGAGCTCGGCGGTGATCTCGGCCGAGAGGAAGATCACCGGCAGCCCGGACCCCGGATGCGTGCCGCCGCCGACGAGCCAGAGGCCGTCGAGGCCCTGCAGGCGGTGGTGCGGCCGGGCGTGCAGCATCTGGCCGAGGTTGTGGGCGAGGTTGAAGGTCGCGCCGTGGGTGATCCGCTCGGCCCGCCAGTCCCACGGGGTCACGACGGTCTCGGCCCGCACGCGGTCGCGGATGCCGTCGATCCCGAAGGTCCGTTCGAGCTGCCCGTAGGTCTCGTCGCGAAGCCGCGGGGCTTCCGCCTTCCAGTCGATCGCGGCCTTCGCGTTCGGCGTCGGCACGAGGACGTAGAGCGAACTGTGTCCCTCGGGGGCGAGCGTGGGGTCGATCCGCGACGGGTTGCAGACGTAGGTCGACGCGTCGGGGCTGAGGCGGCCGCGCTCGGCGATGTCGGCGAGGTTCTCGCGGTAGGTCTTCGACGTGTAGATCGTGTGGTGGGGGAGGTCGACCTCGCCCTCGACGCCGAGGTACATCATGAACGTCGAGCACGAATATCGCTTCGCGTCGATCGCCGTGTCGGTCCAGCCGCCGCGAAGATTCTCCGGCACGAGGTTCTTCAATGCCCAGGTCGCGTCGGCGTTCACCACGACGTGGTCGAAACGCTCCTCGCGGCCTCCCACGCGGACGCCGACCGCCCGCGTCCCCTCGAACAGGATCCGCTCGACCGGGGCGTTCACCTCGACGCGGGCCCCGAGCTCGCCCGCGACCTCGGCCATCGCCTCGACGAGGGCGTTGCATCCGCCGCGCGGGTGCCAGATGCCGTACTCGTACTCGATGAACGGCAGGATCGAGAAGAGGCTCGGGCACTCGAACGGGCTCATCCCGAGGTACTTGCTCTGGAAGCTCAGGGCGAGGCGGATGCGCTCGTCGCGGAAGTAGCCCGAGAGGTACGAGTAGAGCGACTGCCACGGCTTCAGCCACGGCGCGACCTTGATCGCGTCGAGCGTGGCGAGGTCGAGCAGGCCGCGGATCGGGCTCCGCAGGATCGGCGTCATCAGCTCGAGCTTGCGGCGGTTGTCGCGGATGAAGCGGCCGAAGGCGGCGCCGTCGTGCGGGTCGATCGCCGAGAGCTGCCGTTCCATCCTCGCCAGATCCTGCGTCGCGTCGACCACGAGCGGGTCGCCGCCGGGTTGCCCGATGAGCAGGCGGTACATCGGGTCGAGGCGGGTCAGGTCGGCGTAGTCGGAAAGCCGACGGCCGGAGGCGGCGAAGACCTCTTCCAGCACGTACGGCATCATGAAGAAGGTCGGGCCGCAGTCGAAGGCATACGGGCCGTTACGGAGCCGCCGGGTGCGGCCGCCGATCCGGTCGTGCGCCTCTAAGATCGTCACCTCGGTGCCCGCGGCGGCGAGGAGCATCGCCGCCGCGAGGCCGCCGGGGCCGGCCCCGACGATGGCCACGCGG
>JBEIUL010000211.1:0-4914 GCA_040374395.1 Phycisphaeraceae bacterium | reverse complement strand
CGAGACCCCTCAGACGCCTCGCCAGGAGCCGAGACTTCCAGATCGGCGTCGGCGAACCCGTCGCGAATCGGTTGAGGCAGTACAGCATGCGGACGGCGTCGGCGGGAAGCGACTCGTTCACCCGCACGATCGCCGTGTCGGCCAGATCGATGCCGAGACTCGTGCAGAAGTCGCGGACGACGCATCCGCCCGCGAGTCGTTTCCGCGCGAACTCGCGCACCGCGAGCCGGTCGCGACCGAAGGTGTCCTCGAGATTCGACAGCCTTTGGACATAATCGAGGATCGGACGCTCGCGGGCCCGTTCCGGCCGCCAGTCGAGGTCGATCACGCTTGCGGGCAACTTGACCTGCTGCTGGAAGAGGCTCTCGACCAGCCCGCGGAAGGGGCGAACGTAGGCGATCACCCGCGTCTCGAAATCTTCCTCGGCCATGAATGCCTTGAGGCGCTCGAGAAACGCCTTGGAGGCCATCCAGCAGTCCTCGGCCGACACGATCGGCGTGGCGCCCGCCTCGCGGGCCCGCCGGAGCGAGCGGCGGAGGCGGCGGTCGAACCGGTGCCGGAGCCTGCGGATGCTGGCGTCGGAGTACCCCTTGCGGCGGAAGACCCACCATTTCCGGGGCTCGTCCGCGAACAGGGCCTGGAGGAAGAAGATGGCGTTGTCCTGGCCGAGCGTCAGCAGGCGGAATCGCGGATCCGTGAGGCCGAATCGCAACGATTCCTGGATCGAGCTCGTTCCCGTCTTGGGCATGCCGACATGGAGGAAGCACGTGGGCATGGGGGGGGGCGGAAGCCAGTCTAGTGACTCGCCGATGCGGACGGAAGGCATCGAGATCGGCATCGCCGCGCGGATGATCGGACGATCGTGGCGAGGCTTGAGTTCGCGGGCGCACGCTCGGCATCAGGCCAGCGTGCGGTTCGCGCCAGCCCCTCGGCGAACATGATCTTCTGCGTCCAGCCGAGGTCCCCGCGGGCGAGATTGGTGTCGGGCAAGCCGATCGGCGCGCCGAGCCCCGGACGGGCCGAGGAGCGAGCTGCGTCGGGCCTTCGGTCATGCACGCCCGGGTGATCGGTGTCGGCCGTTGGAAGCTGCGGTTGCGCGGACTCCCGAGACCGCGCGTGTCCCGATCGGGCTCCGGCGGTTCCGCTGCGTGCCGCGGATGAGGATTCCCGTGGCACGGCGCGAATCCGGCCACCGGCCGAGGGCATTCCGCGTTGCCACGTTCATGCGATCCTCGGTTGGCGGCGACCCCTGCGGTACGACGCTCGATCGCCGCGTCGAAGCCATCGCAGCGAACGACGCGTCCCCATCCGAAGCCGGCCGATCCGGGCGAGGATCGAGGGCCTCCGGGCGAGCGTCGCGACCTGTCGGGCGACCTCGCGAGCCATCGGTTCGCCCTCGGGGGCGGTGATCGGGGCGAGTCCGGTCGCCTCGGCGAGCCAGGCCAGCGACGACGGTGCGATGCGAAAGAGGTCAGACTCGTCGCGCACGCGGCGATCGACGTCGTCGCGGCCTTCCTCTCGAAGGTCGACGCCGAATCGATCGAGGATTTCCCGATCCTGCCGGTCGATCGCCCCGGCGATCGGGGCCATCACGTCGGGGTGGAGGCGCAACGGGTCGCTCTTCAGGGCCGCGATCGTGTCGAGCAGCATGAGGATGGCGTGGAACGAGGCCGGGCGCTCGTGACGAACGAAACGGTTGTAGCAGTGGAGCATCCGGACCGCGTCTCCCGAGAGCGACTCGTTGACGCGTTCGATCGAGGCGGAAGCCAGGTCGATGCCGAGGGTCCGGCAGAAGTCGCGCACGACGCAGCCCCCCTCGAGAGACGATCGCCGGAATGCCCGCACCGTGATACGGTCGCGACCGAAGGCCGACTCGAATTGTCCGAGACGGACCGTGAGGTCCGGGACGGGAAGGCCCCATCGCTCACCGGCATGCCGGGCCGGCCGGATGGCCTTCCCGTCGAACCGTAGGGTTTGCTGGAAGAGACTCTCGAGAAAGCAGCGGTGGGGGCGGACGTACGCGAGGACCCGCGCCTCGAATCCTTCGCTCGCGAGGAAATCGCGCAACCGTTCGAGTTCCCCTCTGGATTGCCACCAGAGCGACTCGGCCGAAATGATGGCGGTCGCGGAAGCGTCGCGGACGTGCCGCAGCGAGCCGCGAAGCCTCGCCTCGAGGCGAGGCCGCATGCGTCGGAGCCGCTCGGGCGAGAGGCCCTTCGCGCGATGCAGCCAGAACTCCTCGGGCCGGTCGCGGAAGATCGGCTCGATGAACAGGCTGCCGTTCGGATGGCCGAGGTTCACGAGGCGGAATCGCGGATCCTCGAGGCCAAAGTAGAGCGATGCCTGGATCGAGCTCGTTCCGGTCTTGGGCATGCCGACATGGAGGATGCAGGTGGGCATGGGGTACGGCTCGAGCGGGAATCGCGGCAAGCATCTTCGGCGATCGCCCTCGTGCGAGGAAAGGGAGATTCGCTCACGAGGCGGCAGGACCGGACGCGATGCCGGATCGCTCCGATCGGCCGCGTTACCGGATCCGCTCGGGCGGATCGTGCCGGCTCCTGCCGTGCCGGAGCGACGGCTTTCCGCATGCGTGCACCCATCCCGGCGGCGGGGCGAATCCCGCTATACTCCGCGGCCCGCCGCTCCCGGCGGGTGTTCGTACATCACGGGCTGTAGCGCAGTTTGGCTAGCGCGCTTGACTGGGGGTCAAGAGGTCGTGGGTTCAAATCCCGCCAGCCCGATTTTCCGAAGGTGCCGCGGTTGAAGGACGTGCGGCATCTGCCGCTCCGGCTTGGAGCGCATTCCGGCTGATTTCGTGTACGACTCCGTGTAAACGCTCCGCCGGCGGTCGCGGGCGAATCGACGCGAACGTCAGCTCGCGCTGAGAGGCTTCGCCTCCGCCCGGACCGATGGGTTCACTTGGCGGCCGGCGCCGAGAAGTTGGTCGAGCCGTCGGCCGAGGTGCTCGCCTCGATCTGCGGCTTGCCGTCCTGCCCAAGCACGAGGAGCCCGGCCGATCCGTCGGTCGCCGTGACCACCGCGACCCGCCACCTCTCGCCGGAGTCGAACCACGAGACGCCGGCGGATCCGTCGGCGATCGTGGCCGCGTTGATCCGCTTCTTCCCGTCCTTACCGAACCACTCGACTCCCGAGTCGCCGTTGGCGATCGTGGCCGCGGCGATCCGCACCTTGCCGTCCTTGTCGAACCACTGGGCCGCGGCCTTCCCGTCGGCATCGGTTTCCGCCGAGATCCGCACCTTGCCGTCCTTGTCGACGACCTGCCATCCGCGGCAGGTGACCATGTCGAACTTGGCATCTTCCGTCGACCGCGCCGCTCCGAGGAGCGCCATGCCGGCGAGGACGGCGGAAAGTCCGTAAATGGCAAACCGCTGGCGGCGGACGCTGGTCTTGAGCGACTGAATCTCGTGGTGAAGGGTGTCCATTCGGCGGAGGCTACCGTCCGAGGCGATGCCTGCGTGGGCACGGACTCGACGGAAAGGCCAAAAAGCCTCCGCGGACCCGGAAGTCGCGCTTGAGCGAAGTTGAGACCGGCATCGGGCGATGCGGCGGCCGAGGCTTCCGGGGGTCGGGAGTCCGGGGGCTCGAATCCCGCCGGCCCGATTCCCCGGATGATCGCCGTCGAGGGGCGGGCGAACGACCTCAACCCACCCGCGCCGGCACCAGCCGCTCGCCGCTCGCACCGGCGCTGCCGCCCTCGGCGCCCGCGGTGCCGCCCTCGTGGTACTCGGCGTCCTGGTTGACGTTCCACACGTCGTACACGTTCCGGCCCTCGAGGATGTTCCGCACCGTGAGCATGGCGGTCATCATCGCGTGGTCCTGGTTGTTGTACTTGTGCATGCCGTTGCGGCCGACGACGTGCAGGTTCGGGTAGTCGCGGTCGAGCGTGCGTCGAATCGTCTCGACGTGCGTCGCGTACGCGTCGTCATAGACCGGATACGCCTTCTTCTGCCGCACGACCTTGCCGTCGAGGACGTCGCCCGGCTCGACGAGGCCGATCTTCACGAGCTCGCGGCGGGCGAGTTCGACGAGGCCCTCGTCGGAGGTCGTCCACAGGCCGTCGCCCTCGAAGCAGAAGTACTCGAGGCCGAAGCAGTCGAACTCGGGGCTCGGCACGAGCTCGGGCGACCAGCTCGCGAAGTTCTGCACGCGGCCGACCTGAACGCCGGGGTCGTGGATGTAGATCCAGTTGTCGTCGATCTTCCCGCGGGCCTTCACCACGAGTGCGACGGTGAGGAAGTCGCGGTACGAGAGCTTGCCGGCGGCGGCGGTCGCCTCGGCGACGGGGGCCGGCTGCAGCGTCTCGAGCAGCTCGCGGAGCGGGGCCGACGAGATCACGTGGGCCGCGTCGATCGCCTCCGGCCGGCCGCCGGCATCGGTGAACGAGACCCGCCATGATCCGTCGGGGCGGCGCTCGAAGCCGGTCGCCCGGCAGCCCATCCGGACCTCGCCGCCGAACTCGCGGGTCTTGCGGGCCGCGGCATCCCACATCATGCCCGGACCGAGCCGCGGATAGCGGAACGAGTTGATGAGCGTCTTGATCTGCGCCGTGCGGCCGGTCGTGGCCCGCCTCGGCTTCAGCGCATTCAGGATCGCCGTCGAGAGCGAGAGGCCCGTGATCCGTTGGGCGGCCCAGTCGGCCGAGATCTCGGTGCAGGGCATGCCCCAGACCTTCTCGGTGTAGGTCTTGAAGAAGATGCCGTAGAGGCGCTTGCCGAACTGGTTGCTGACCCATTCCTCGAACGATCGCGGCTGCCGCACCGGGAGGGCCCGGGCCATCGCGTAGCTGAGTATGCAGCGGGCGGTCTCGACCGGGCCGAGGTTCCGCAGGGCCTCGGTCGCGTTCAGCGGATACGAGTAGAACTTGCCGCCATAGAGGATCCGCGACTTTCGCGG
>JBEIUL010000375.1:0-2965 GCA_040374395.1 Phycisphaeraceae bacterium | reverse complement strand
GGGCCGGCGATCATCGCCAACCCGAACTGCTCGACGATCATCGCGCTCGTCGCGGTGACGCCGCTCCATCGCGCGGCCGGCGTCGAGCGGATGGTCGTCTCGACCTACCAGGCCGCGTCGGGCGCGGGGGCCGCCGCGATGCGCGAGCTCGAGCAGCAGGCCCGCGACTTCGCCAAGGGCCAGCCGATCCACAGCGAGATCTTCGGGCGGCCGTACCTGTTCAATCTCTTCAGCCATAACAGCGCGATCGGCGCGGACGGCTACAACGAGGAGGAACGCAAGCTGCTGCTCGAGAGCCGAAAGATCTGGAACGACGAGCAGGTGCGCATCACCGCAACGTGCGTGCGGGTTCCGGTCCTGCGAGCCCACTGCGAGTCGATCAACCTCACCTTCCGCGGTGAACTCTCCGAGCGCGACGCCCGCGAGCTGCTCGGTACGGCCCCGGGCGTGCGGATCGTCGATGACCGCGCCGCGAACCGCTTCCCCGAGCCGATCGACGCGGCCGGCGGCGATGACGTCCTGGTCGGCCGCATCCGCGCCGACCTGAGCCAGCCGCCGGGCAAGGGCCTCGACCTCTTCGTCTCGGGCGACCAGATCCGCAAGGGTGCGGCCCTGAACGCGATCCAGATCGCCGAACGGCTGCTGCCGGCAACGGTGCACGCGTAAATCGCGGATTCGGCGGAACCGCGGGGCGGCGGGAATCGGATCGGCTGTCCGGTATGGTGACCGGCATGCTGCGAATTCTGCTCGCACTCGTCGCGGTGTTCTCGGCCGTTTGGGCGTCCGCCGACCCGCCGCCCACGAACGCGGCCGATGCGTACCGGCCGACGTTCGAGACGCTCATGGAGGCTTGGCGGCCCCCCGAGCCCGGCCAGCCGCTCGGTTTCGCCCAGTCGCAGCAGCTCATCACCGACTGGGCGGTCAGCGGCGAACCGCCGACGCCGGAGGTCCGTGCCGCGTTCGAGCGGATCCGGCCGGTGCTCGACCGGTCCCGCGTCGCGGCCTCGATCACTCCATGCGATTTCGGGCTCGATCGCTCGGCGGGATTCAGCTTGACGCTTCCGCATCTCATGCCGATGCGGGCGCTCGCTCGCCTCTACGGCGCGGAAGCCGCCCTGGCGATGCACGACGGCGAATGGACACGGGCGACGGATTCCCTCGCCGCCGTGGCCCGCATCGGCCGGCACGCCAAGAGTGACGGGTTCGTCATCTCAAGCATGGTCTCGGCGGCGGTGCTGACCCTCGCCGACGAGCGGATCGGTGACCTCGAGGCTACGGGCGAACTCGATGCCGAGTCGGCGACGCGTTTGCTCGGCGAGCTCCAGGCCTTCGGCGCGGTCGATCCACTGGGCCTGGGCCAGGCTTTCACGAGCGAGGCCGACATGGCGCGGGCATCGATCGAGGGCTTGATCGAAAAGGATCCTGCGAACGTCGGGGGAAAACTCGCCGAGTTGTTCGGAACCCTGGACGCTCCGGTGTCCCTCGCCAATCTCTCCGCCGACGATCTGCGCGGCCAACTCGACCGGACCGACGCCCTCTACCGCGAGATCGCCTCGCTCGCGACCTCGACCGATCGCGCCTCGCGAGCCGCCCGCATCGCCGAGATCGAGGCGGAAGTCTCCGAGGGCAAGCACGGCGAACTCGCCAAGGTCCTGCTTCCCTCGGCCAGCCGCGTCTTCGATATCGACGATGACATTGCCGCCATGCTCACCGCCCGCGAGAAGTCGCTTCGCTCCATCCTCGACGGCGCCGATCCCGCCTTGTTCGCCGACGCGCGGTCGCACTACCGAGCACTCGCCAAGATGTCGCTCGGCGTCGATCCGGAAGCGCAGCGGATCATCGAGCTCATCCGTCTCGCCCCGAAACTCGCCGACACCGAGACTCGGGTGCTCGCGGAACGCGCCCTCGCCCCGATGCGGAACACGCTGGCCGAGGAGTTCCGCGCCGCTGCCGCGTGCGAACGCTGCCGCTGGCGGAGGAGCCCGCGTGAATCCGAGGTCCGCTTCCTGCCCGACGAGATCGTGGCTCTTCGCGCCGCCGCCCGCATCGCTCGCGCCGACGCCCTGCTGCGGGCGACCGCTCCCGAGACCGAACTGCGGGCCGACACCCGGACGCCCCCGCTCACGGTCGCCGAGAGTCTGGAGTTTGGCCTCGCGCTCGTCCAACACCTCGGGATGGACCCCGCGTTCTCGCAATCGGTCATCGCCGAGGCGATCGCCCGCGAGCTCGCGAGCGACCTCCGTGACGCCCGCGCCGCCGGCCTGGTCGACGATGCACCGCTCGCTCGGCTTGCCGAACGCCTGGCGAAGCTCGATCGCGCCGACCCGTTCTCGTTCCGGGCCGGCATGGCCGCCGACGCCGACCGTTCGTTCACGCGGGACCTCGGCTTCGCCCGGTCGGGCGATGTCGCCCGGGCGAAGGCCGTCGCCGCGATGAGCAAGGCTCCGGCCGACTCGTTCGCCCTCGTGACGCTCCGGGAGGAGGTTTTGCGGCGGATGAGAGATCTCCCCGAAGAGCAGAACCCGCCTGAGACCGAGGCGGAGATCCAAGCCATCCGGAAGGCGAAGGTCATTGAGTTCCTCATCGCCCGTCGCGACGCCGGAGCCCTCCTCGGCTGGTCGGACCTGTTCCACGCCGACCTTGAGGCCGCCGCCGACGCCTCGTTCCTTCCGGCCGTCCTTTCGACCGCGCTCCTTGAGGGTGGCTCGCTGCCCAGCCCGCCCTTTCCCCTCGGGTTCAACGAACGCATGAACGCCGGCGGCGGAACCATCTCCGCCCTCGACGCCGCGGTCGAACCCGTGAAGCCGTCGTCCGGCCAATGACCGGTCCCCTGCCGCTACCATCGCGGCCATGACTTCGCACGGAAACCCCTCCGCGCTCCCCCGCGAGCGTTCCGACGACGGCATTGTGGCGCTTCAACTCATCCCGAATCCCGAGAAGCCTCGGGGCGGCGTCGTCGTCCTCG
>JBEIUL010000076.1:0-8426 GCA_040374395.1 Phycisphaeraceae bacterium | reverse complement strand
CCTGGGCCGGCGTGGTCGCGGCCGGCGCGGCCTGCGGTGCGGATGCCGGAGCCTGGACCGGCGCGGTCGCGGCGGCCAGTCCGACCAAGAGGACGACGATCAGTGCGCGCAGCGGCATCGTCGGCGCAGTATGACGGCGCACGGCGCAAAAGGAAAGCGGCCCGCCCGGGGAGGGGCGGGCCGCGGGGTTGCGGTGGGGCGGGAAGGACTCAGTCCTTCGCGTCGACCGGGATGCGCATGCTGTAGAAGCTGCCGCGGATGAACCACAGCGCGACGGCCAGCAGGCCGAAGCCGATCCACATCTTGAGGTTGGCGTCCTTGATCGTCAGCGCGATCTCGACGGCCAGCAGGCCGAAGAGCGTGGTGAACTTGATCACGGGGTTCAGGCTCACCGACGAGGTGTCCTTGAACGGGTCGCCGACGGTGTCGCCGACGACGGTCGCCGCGTGGATCTCGGTGCCCTTGGCGCGCATGTCGACCTCGACGATCTTCTTGGCGTTGTCCCAGGCGCCGCCGGCGTTGGCCATGAAGATCGCCTGGAAGAGGCCGAAGAACGCGATGCCGACCAGGTAGCCGATGAAGAACACCGGGCTGAAGAACGGCAGGCCCAGCGACAGGCAGAAGACCGCGATGAAGATGTACCACATGCCCTTCTGGGCGTAGATGGTGCAGATCTTCACGACTTCCTTGCTGTCCTGGATGCTGGCCTCGGCCTTGTCCAGGTTGATGTTCTTCTTGATGAAGACCACCGCGCTGTACGCGCCGGTCACGACCGCCTGCGTCGAGGCGCCCGTGAACCAGTAGATCACCGCGCCGCCCATGAGGAGGCCGAGCAGGATCTCCGGCTTCACGATGCTCAGGACGCTCTCGATCGAGCTGCCCTCGGGCACCACGCCGACCTTCGGGTTCGACAGGGCCAGGATGATGCCGAAGATCATCGTGGTCGCGCCGACGACCGCGGTGCCGATGAGCACCGGCTTGGCGGTCGCCTTGAAGGTGTTGCCGGCGCCGTCGCCGCGCTCGAGCAGGAGCTTGGCGTGCTCGAAGTCGGCGTCGAAGCCGTAGTTGCGCTTGATCTCGTCGCGGATGGACGGGATCGACTCGATGCGGCTCAGCTCGTAGACGCTCTGGGCGTTGT
The DNA here is from genome assembly GCA_040374395.1 of Phycisphaeraceae bacterium. Lineage (GTDB taxonomy): Bacteria > Planctomycetota > Phycisphaerae > Phycisphaerales > SM1A02 > JBEIUL01. The sequence goes on along the minus strand of JBEIUL010000076.1, from coordinate 7,288 downwards.
CGGTGACCGGGCCGAAGCTGTCGACCGCGATCGTGACGGGGCCCATGCCCAGGAAGCCGAACGCGATCAGGCCGAAGGCGAAGATCGGGCCCGCGTACGAGTTGGGCATCAGGATGATCAGGTCATCGTTCTTGCTGATCAGCCATCCGCCCGCCATCAGGGCCAGCATGAGCAGGCCCATCCAGAAGGCGCTGAAGTTGCCGGCCACGAAGCCCGACAGGATGTTGAGGCTGGCGCCGCCCTGGGCGGACGCGTTGGTGACCTCGTTGACGTGCTTCGAGCTGGTGCTGGTGAAGATCTTGGTGAACTCGGGGATCAGGGCGCCGGCGACGGTGCCGAGGCTGATGATCGTGGCGAGGATCCACCACAGGCTCTCCAGGTGCTGGCCGTTGTAGTGGACGGTGCCCAGCAGCGCGTGGCTGGCGAAGTAGGTCACGGCGATCGAGACGATCGAGGTGATCCACACCAGGCGGGTCAGCGGGGCTTCCTCGTCGAACTCCTTCCGGCCCTGGAACGACGCCTTCGACCACGCCTCGGTGACGTAGTAGCTGACCAGGCTGGTCACGATCATGAGGGCGCGCATCGTGAACATCCACACGATGAGCTGCATGCACATGACCTGCTGCTCGGGCTTGCCGCCGCCCAGCGCGTAGGCCAGGAAGGCGATCAGCGCGACGCCGGTGACGCCGTAGGTCTCGAAGCCGTCGGCGGTGGGGCCGACCGAGTCGCCGGCGTTGTCGCCGGTGCAGTCCGCGATGACGCCCGGGTTCTTCGGATCGTCCTCGGGCAGCTTGAAGACGATCTTCATCAGGTCGCTGCCGATGTCGGCGATCTTGGTGAAGATGCCGCCGCAGATGCGCAGCACGGTCGCGCCCAGGCTCTCGCCGATGGCGAAGCCGATGAAGCTGGCGCCCACGAGCTGCGACGGGATGAACATCATGATCGCGATCATGAAGAACAGCTCGACGCTGACCAGCAGCATGCCGATCGACATGCCCGACTGCAGCGGGATGGCCAGGGTGGCCAGGCCGTCGCCCTTCAGGCTGGCGAAGGCGGTGCGGCTGTTGGCCTGGGTGTTGATGCGGATGCCGAACCAGGCGACGCCGTAGCTGCCCAGGATGCCGAGCACCGAGCAGGCCAGGACGATGCCGACCGAGACGACGGGGCTGATGCCGTGCGCGGCGCCCTCGGCGCCGGCGGCGGCAGCGGCTTCGCCCTCGTGCCCGCCGCCGATCGGGTTCAGGAACCCGAAGTAGACGACGATCGCGGCCGCGATCAGGAACCACAGCGTGACCAGGAAGCGGCCCTGCTGCGCCAGGTAGCTCTTGCACGTCTCCCAGATGATGTTCGAGACGTCGAGCATGCTCTTGTGGGCCGGCAGCGCGACCGTCTGGCGGTACTGCACGAGGCCGAAGAGCGCCCCGAGCACCGAGATGCCGAGGCCGATCATCATCAGCGTCCAGCCGCTCAGCCCGTGGTTGAACTGCGTCGAGGCGATGTCGGGAAGCCGGATGTCGGCCTCGCCGGCGAGGGCCACGGGAGCGGCCGCGAGGGCCGGGAGGAGGGCGGTCAGCAGGAGTCGGTTTAGTGTCATGGTTCGGTCTCTGGGGTCTTCCGGTCGGGGGACGGGCGGGGCCGTCGTCCGGCCGCGAAAATGGGCGGTGAGAATACCACCGTCGGGGGTCGGACAAGACACCCGAAGGCGAACTCCCGGTCGTTATCGGCCCGGGCCCGGCGAAAGGTACAGGATTCGGCGGCTTCCCGCCCGGCGTTTCGGGGAACGCTCAGGCGAGCAGGTCCCCCACCACCCGGCCCTTCACGTCGGTGAGGCGGTAGTCGCGGCCCTGGTGGCGGTAGATGAGCTGCTTGTGGTCGAGCCCCATCAGGTGCAGCATCGTCGCGTGCAGGTCGTGCACGTCGACCGGGTTCTCGATGACGTTGTACGAGTAGTCGTCGGTCTTCCCATAGCTGATGCCGGGCTTGACGCCCCCACCGGCGAGCCAGACCGTGAAGCACCGGGGATGGTGGTCGCGGCCGTAGTTGTCGCGGGCGAGCTGGCCTTGGCTGTAGACGGTCCGGCCGAACTCGCCGGCCCAGAGGACGAGCGTCTCGTCGAGGAGGCCGCGTCGCTTCAGGTCGGTGACGAGCGCCGCCTGGGCCCGGTCGACCGCCCCGGTCTGGGCCCGGATCTCGCCGGGCAGGTTCCCGTGCTGGTCCCAGCCCCGCATGTAGAGCTGGACGAAGCGCACGCCCCGCTCGGAGAGCCGTCGGGCGAGCAGGCAGTTCGCGGCGAAGCTGCCCGGCTTGCGGACGTCGGGGCCGTAGAGCTCGAGGGTCTCCTCGGTCTCGGTCGAGAAGTCGGTGAGCTCGGGCACCGACATCTGCATGCGGTAGGCCATCTCGTACTGGGAGATCCTCGCCTGCACCTCGGGGTCGAGCGAGCGGGCGAACTCCTCCTCGTTCATTCTGCCCACGAGGTCGAGCATCCGGCGGCGGTCGTCGCGGCTCACGCCGTCGGGGTCGCGGAGGTGCAGCACGGTGTCGGCCCCCGCCCGCAGCTTGCAGCCCTGGTGCTCGCTCGGCAGGAAGCCGCTGCCCCAGAAGCGGGCCGAAAGCGCCTGCATGTTCCCGATGCCCTGCGTGATCATCACCACGAACGCGGGCAGGTTGTCGTTCTCGCTGCCGAGGCCGTAACTCGCCCACGAGCCGAAACTCGGGCGTCCGGGCTGCTCGGAGCCGGTCTGGAAGAAGGTGATGCCCGGCTCGTGGTTGATCGCGTCGGTGTGCATCGAATGGACGAAGCACAGGTCGCGGGCGACCGAGCCGGTGTGCGGAAGCAGCTCGCTCAGGAAGACGCCGTCCTGCCGGTTCTCGTACCGGTCGAAGCGGAACATCGACGGGGCGACGGGAAACCGCGACTGGCCGCTCGTCATCGTGGTGATCCGCTGGCCGTTGCGGATCGAGTCGGGAAGGTCCTCGTTGAAGCGGGCCTCGAGCTGCGGCTTGTGGTCGTAGAGGTCGAGCTGGCTCGGGGCCCCTTCCATGTGGAGGTAGATGACCCGCTTCGCCTTGGGCGCGAAGTGCGGCCGGCGGTCCGAAGGGAACGCCTCGCTCGGCGGGATCAACCGGCCCGTCGCGTCGGCGAGGGCGGGCCGGCCGCCGAGGAGCGACGCGAGCGCCGTGCCGCCGAGGGCGGCGCCGACCGTGCCCGCGACCGAGCCGAAGAAGCGGCGACGGGTGAGGTTGAGCAGGTACTGCTCGAGCGGATCGCGGCCGTGGGCTTGGAGCGTCATGGGTCAGTCCTTCACGATCGTGCGGTCGCTCGCGAGCACCGCGTTGCCGAGCATGGTCCAGGCGGCGAGTTCCTCGGCGGGAAGTTCCATCGGCCGCGGGCTCGCGCCGACCGACAGGAGCTTCTCGGCGTCCTGCGGGGCGGCGCGGTAGCGCTCGCGGTAGGCCGCGAGGGCCTCGACCATCGCGGCCCGCGTCTCCGCCGCCGGTCGCTCGCCGGTGCAGCGGACGTGCAACTCGTCGACGCGGGCGGCGTCGTCGCCCGGCGAGGCGAGCGTCCGCGCCGCAAGGGCCCGCGCCGCCTCGATGAACTGCGGATCGTTCCAGAGGACGAGCGCCTGCAGCGGCGTGTTCGTGGCGAGCCGCCGCGTCGAGCAATACTCGCGGGTCGGGGCGTCGAGGGCGAGCATCGACGGCGGCGGCGCCGCCCGCTTCCAGTAGGTGTAGACGGAGCGGCGGAAGAGGTCTTCTCCCGAGCCCTGCGCGTAGCTGCGGGTGTTCGACTGGAGCATCGCGACCTCTTCCCAGAGGCCCGCGGGCTGGTAGGGCTTCACGCTCGGGCCGCCGAACCGCTCGACGAGCAGGCCGCCCACGAAGAGGGTCTGGTCGCGGATCTGCTCGGCGGAAAGCCGCTGCCTCGGGAAGTAGGCGAGCAGCCGCGCGTCGGGGTCGACCGCGACCGCCTCGGGCCGCACGCGGGAATCCTGCCGGTAGGTCGCGCTCGTCACGATGCGGCGGATGAGTTCCCGTAGGTTCCAGCCGCTTTCGCGGAAGTCGACCGCGAGCGTGTCGAGCAGTTCCGGGTGCGACGGCCACTCGCCCTGCAGGCCAAAGTCCTCGACCGTCCGCACGATGCCGTCGCCGAAGAACTCGGCCCAGAGCCGGTTGACGGTGACGCGGGCGAGCAGCGGATTGCCCTCCGAGACGAGCCAGCGGGCCAGGCCGAGCCGGTCGCGCGGCGCGTCGGCCGGAAGCGACCCGAGGATCGCCGGCACCTGCCGCTCGACCTTCCGCTCGGGATTCGGCTTGTCGTAGAGCCCCCGCTCGTGCACGTAGGTCTCCCGCGGCATCGGGAGTTCCTTCATGACCATCGTCCGCGGGATCCTCGACTGGATGCCCGCCTTCTCGGCCTCGATCCCGGCGATGCGTTCGGTCAACTCGCGGTAGCGCGGCGAATGGGCCGTGCGCCACGCGGCGTCGGCGCGGGCGGTCGCCTCGGGGCTCGAACCGGCGGGCATCGCGAAGGCGAGCGTCTCGGCGGAAAGCGTCGCCTCGCGCGGCATCGAGCGGCACCAGAACGCCCCTTGGCCGCCCGTGTTCACCACCTTCGCGACCAGCGTGTTGCGTCCCGGGGCGAGCCGGACCTTGATGCGGTCGGAGTCCGGGGTCAGGGCCCGCGACGCCTCGTTGCGATGGACTTCCCGGCCGTCGAGGAAGACGACGAGACCGTCGTCGGAACCGAATCCGAGCTCGACCTCGCGCTCCTCGGGCGACCAGATCTCGCGGGCCAGATACTCGGAGTCGAGCCCCTCGGCGAGCCGGGCGACCTGCCCGTCGACGACGCCCGGGGCGTAACGCCAGGTGAAGGTGCCGTCGGGGCCGAAGCGGGCGGCGAGATCGAGCGTCGGCGTCGTCTCGGGGCCATAGGCCGTCGAATAGGCGGTCGCGCCGTCGCGGTGCGGGAACGGCCCGACGATGTACCAGTTCGAGCGAGTCTCGGGTAGCCGGGCGAGGAGCCCGTCGCCGACCTCGCCGAGCGTGAGCCGCACGCGGCCGAGGACATGCTGGGCGTAGGTCGAGCGGTAGATGAGCCGCACCCGCACCCGCGTGCCGCCCTCGAAGCCGAACGGCTTCGCCGCGAGGACGATCGCCGACCGCGGCCCGCCCGTCTGGTGCGAACCGACCGCCCACACGCGGCCGTCGCGCGGCACGAGGGCGTTCGCGAGGCGATAGTCGCCGTCGGGCTGCTCGACGTCGGCCCAGCCCCAGGCGATCGGGACCGGTTCGAAGCGTTCGGGGTCGGTTCGTGGCGCGGCCTCGATCTCGATTCCCTCGAGGACCGCGTTGCCGTTGAACGCCCGGCCGGTGCCGCCACCGGGCAGCGACGGGTCGGTCATGGCTTCGAGGGCGATCGCCCGAAGGTCGGTCGCGAACGTCTCAAGCACCAGAACATGCTCGTCGTCGGCCGGGTTCTCGCCCGAGGCGAGCACCGATCCGTCGTCCTGCGCCACCAGCGTCGCCCCGCCGGCCGAGCTGGCCGAGACGAGCCTCGCCTGCTTCCAGCGGAAACCGCCGTCGCCGCGGAGCGCCGCCTCGAACTCGCCGCGGGCGACCGCCTCGTCGGGCGTCGGCCGGTCGCGTTCGGCCTTCAACTCGGCGATGCGGGCGTCGCAGGCTTCGATCGCGGCCTTCTGCTCGGGCCGGGCCGCGATGAAAAACGGCTCGAGGGCCCGCTTGTCATCGGGCACCTGCGAGTAGATCCCCGGCTCCTCGATCGAGTTGAAGAACGCGATGAGCGAGTAGTAATCCTCGGCGGTGACCGGATCGAACTTGTGGTCGTGGCAGCGGGCGCACTGCATGGTGAGCCCGAGAAACGCCGCTCCGGTCGTCGCCACGCGATCGGCCGCGTACTCGAGCCGGTACTCGGCGTCGATCGCCCCGCCCTCGTCGCTCGTGACGTGGTTGCGGTGGAAGCCGCTGGCGATTCTTTGGTCGTCGGTCGCCCCGGGCAGCAGGTCGCCGGCGAGCTGCTCGATCACGAACCGGTCGAAGGGCATGTTGTCGCGGTACGCCGCAAGCACCCAGTCGCGGTACGGCCAGATCGAACGGCCCGCGTCCATGTGGATGCCCGAGGTGTCGGCGTAGCGGGCCAGATCGAGCCACGGCACGGCCATCCGCTCGGCATGGCGGGTGCGGTACGGTTCGGTGGTGAGCAGCCGGCTCACGAGGCGGTCGTACGCGTCCGGCCCCGACGGGCGGCGGCCGCCGTCGCGTTCGGCGTTCCACTCGCCCAGGAACGTGGCGAGTTCCTCCGGCGTCGGCGGAAGTCCGGTCAGGTCGAGGAACACGCGACGGGCGAGCGTCTCGGGCGCGGCCTCGGGCGACGGCGAGAGCCCCGCCGACTCGAGCCGGGCCGCGACGAACGAGTCGATCGGATCGCGAGTCCATGCGGCGTTTCCGGCCGGGGCCTCGTGCCGCACCGGGGCGACGAACGCCCAGTGCGGCTTGTACTCGGCCCCCGCCGCGATCCAGTCGCGGATGATCGCGAGCTCGGCCGGCGCGATCGCGTGCTTGCCGCTGTCGGGCGGCGGCATCCGCGTGTCCGGATCGGTCGTGGTCATCCGGGCGACGATCTCGCTCGCGTCAGGGTCGCCCGGCACGATCGCGGCCACGCCCTCGCGGGTCGCGACGGCCTCGTCGCGGACGTCGAGCCTCAGGCCCGCCTGCCGCTTCGCCCGATCGGGCCCGTGGCAGAGGAAGCACCGGTCGGACAGGATCGGCCGGACATCCCGGCCGTAATCGGGGGCCGGACGTGCCCCGGTCGAGGTACCGGCCGGGACGGCCGTCCCCTCCGGCACCCCCGCAAGCCCGAACGCGGCCAGACCGACGACCGCCCCCGCGACCGAAGCCGCGGCGGTCGCGAGAGCCGATCGACGGCGGCTGCGCGGGGTCACCACGGTTCGGAGTGTACGACCGGACCGGAACGCGTCCAGCCCGAAGCCGGAAAGGAAACCACCCCCGGCTCGGGACCGGGGGCGGTGGATGAGTCCGAGTGCGATGGTCCGTCGATCTCAGCGGCGGCGACGGCGCGACACGCCGACGAGCCCGATCGCCGCGAGGCCCGCGGCTCCCGGCAGCGGAACGGCCGAAGCGGTCGCCTGGGCGAGGATGAAGCCAATGCCGTAATTCGTGATTCCCGTGCCGCTGTAGAGGAAGCTGCCGACGAAGGTGTGCGTGCCGGCGCTGATCGTGTCGCCGTTGGTGAGTCCCCCGCTGT
>JBEIUL010000072.1:0-8573 GCA_040374395.1 Phycisphaeraceae bacterium | reverse complement strand
GGCACGAAGGAGCTTTGGACAGGCCAACAGGAACGTTGGACAGGCCAAAGTGTGCCCTTGGACAGGCCAACAGGAACGTTGGACAGGCCAAAGTGTGCCCTTGGACAGGCCAACAGGAACGTTGGACAGGCCAAAGTGTGCCCCTGCGTACGATCCACGTTCCCTTGGACCCGTCCCTCCGCATCCTCGACGCCAACGCGAACCGCGCCGGCGAGGCCCTCCGCACCCTCGAGGACCTCGCCCGGTTCGGGCTCGATGACGGCGGGCTCAGCGCCGGCCTGAAGAACCTGCGGCACGGGCTCGGGGCGGCGCTTTCGGCCCTTCCGCCCGGGACACTTTCCGCAAATCGCGACGTCGCGGGCGACGTCGGAACCTCGATCGAGGCGAGCGGCGAGTACCGCCGCGACGGCCTTCCCGGTGTCGCCGCCGCGGCAGGACGCCGGCTGGCCGAGGCCCTCCGCTCGATGGAGGAGGTCGCGAAGGCGATCGACACCCGCGGGGAACTCGCCCGATCGCTCGAACGGCTGCGGTACGCGAGCTACCCCCTCGCCGCCGCGGTCGAGGCCCGCGTGCCCGGTCCCCGCCGCGAGCAGTGGACGGTCTGCGTGCTGCTCACGCGGTCGCTCTGCCGGAAGCCGTGGGCCGACGTGCTGGCCGCCGCGATCGACGGCGGGGCGGACGCGATCCAGATCCGCGAGAAGGACCTGGACGGCGGCGAGCTGGCCGGGCTGGTGTCGCAGGCGATCGCGCGGGCCCGGCCCGCCGGCGTCCGCGTGATCGTGAACGACCGCGTCGATGTCGCCCTCGCGACCGGCGCCGACGGCGTGCACGTCGGGCAAACCGACCTCGCGCCCGAGGCGATCCGCTCGATCGCCGGCCGCCGGCTCGCGATTGGCGTCTCGACGCACGACCTCGCGGAAGCGTCGAAGGCCGTCGCCGACGCCGCCGACAGCTGCGGCGTCGGCGCGATGTTCGCGAGCTCCCTCAAGCCCGGCCTCGCCCCGTCGGGCCCCGACTACCTCCGGCGATTCCTCGCCGCGCACCCCACGATGCCGCATCTGGCGATCGGCGGAATCAGCCCGACGAACGTCGCGACCCTCGCCGAACTCGGCTGCCGCGGCGTCGCGGTCTCGGGCTGCGTCTGCGGGGCGGAACGGCCGGACGAGATCGTCCGCTCGCTGCGAAAGTCGCTCGGCTCGCCGGTCCGGACCCCGTCGATACCGGCCGGGAGCCCCGCGTGATCTCGGCCGCGTCGGTCACGCTGCTCGGGACCGGCACGAGCGCGGGCATCCCCGTGATCGGCTGCCGCTGCGCCGTCTGCACCTCCGACGACCCGCGCGACCGCCGCCTCCGCTGCGGGGCGCTCGTGCGGTTCCGTGACGCCGCCGGAACCGACCGCGTGATCCTGATCGACACGCCGCCCGACCACCGCGAGCAGAGCATCCGCCACGGCCTCGACCGCTGCGACGCGATCGTCTACACGCATTGCCACGTCGACCACACCTTCGGCCTCGACGACGTGCGGCGCTACAACGCCCTCATGCGGCAGCCGATCGAGATCTTCGCCGACGACGAGACGCTCGACCACCTGCGTCGCGTCTACCGCCACATCTTCGAGCGCCATCACAACCGCAACGACTCGTTCGTCGCCGACCTCGCCCCGCGGCGGATCGAGGCCGGCAAGGCGTTTGCCCTCCACGGCCTGAAGTTCACGCCGCTCGCCCTGCTGCACGGCCGCCAACCGGTGCTCGGCTTCCGGCTCGAGGCGACCGGCCCCGACGGCCTGCCGCTTGCCGACCAGCCCGGGCCCTTCCCGTTCGCCTACTGCACCGACGTGAACGCGATCCCGCCCGAGACCTGGCCCCGGCTCACCGGCCTGCGGACGCTCGTCCTCGGGATGCTGCGCTACCGCAGCCACCCCACCCACTTCACCGTCGACGAGGCGGTGGACGTGGCCCGACGGGTCGGGGCGGGGCGGACCCACTTCATCCACATGACCCACGACATCCGCCACGCCGAGCTCGATCCGCGGCTGCCCGAGGGGATGTCGCTCGGCTTCGACGGGCTGATGATCGCCGGCTGAACGGGCCGAAAACCGCTTTCCCGCCCCCGGGAACGGGGTTCATGCGGTTGCCGCACCCCGGGCGAGGCCCTACACTCCTCGCCCCCCATGGCCCAGATCCGCGAAATCAAGAAGAGGATGGTCGCCGTCGGCACCATCGCCCGCATCACCAAGACGATGCAGATGATCGCGACGGCGAAGTTCAACGCCGCCCTCGGCCGCGCGAAGGCAAGCCGCCCGTACACCGACACCATCCGCGCCCTCGTGGGCGAGGTCTCGGCGGCCGCGGGTGACGTCCGCAGCCCCCTCTTCGAGGCCCCCGCCACCAGCCCGAAGCGGACCGCGATCGTGCTCATCACGAGCGACCGCGGCCTCTGCGGCGCGTTCAACGGGCACGTGACCCGCACGGCCACCCGGCTCATGAGGCCCCTCCGCGAGTCCGGCCACGAGCTCATGCTCGCGGTTCAGGGCAAGAAGGGCATGGGCTTCTGCAAGTTCCAGAAGATCCCGGTCGCGATGCCGCTCAACCTCGGCGACAAGGTCAAGTTCGAGGACGTCGACGCCCTCGCGACCCGCCTGATGGAGGAGTACGTCGCGGGCAAGTACGACTCGGTGCAGGTGGTCTACATGCGGTTCGTCTCGGCCGCGAAGCAGGAGCCCGAGGTGATGCAGCTCCTGCCGCTCAAGGCGGTCTCGCCGGCGGCCGGATCCGCCGGCGGCAGCTGCGAGTTCCTGCCGAGCGCCGAACGGATCCTCTCCGAACTACTCCCCCGCTCGGTCAAGGTCTCGCTCTACCAGGCGTTCCTCGACGCGGCGGTCTCCGAGCAGGCGATGCGCCGCGTGGCGATGAAGTCCGCGACCGACAACGCCCGCGGCCTCGGCCGGTTGCTCAAGCGGAACTACAACCGCGCCCGCCAGGCGAAGATCACCACCGAGCTCACCGAGATCGTCTCCGGCGCCGCGGCGCTGGAGTGACCGTCGGGACCGGAATCCACGCCGATCACACGTTCCCGGGCCTCGATCGCCCGGGAACGTGTCGTTTGGGCCGAAAGACGCTGGAACTCGCGGGCGCGGGTCGTACCATCGGCCGCGATATGCGATCACCTGCCTCCCTCGCCGCCCTCCTCGCCAGCGTCTCCGCGACGTCCTTGGCCTCGGCCCAGTGCCCGCCCGCGGTGAAGTGCTGGGGCCTGAACAACTTCGGCCAGTGCTCGGTGCCGGACGACCTCGGCGCGGTCTCGGCGATCGCCGCCGGCGGTTACCACACGCTGGCGGTCGTCGAGTTCGGGGCCGTGCGGGCCTGGGGCTGGAACATCGCGGGCCAATGCAACCCGCCGGTCGGTCTCGCGTCGGTGACCGCGGTCGCGGGCGGCGACCTGCACAGCGTCGCCCTCCGGAGCACCGGCGAGGTCGTCTGCTGGGGTTCGAACCTCGACGGTCAGTGCACGGTCCCGGCGAACCTCGGAGCCGCGATCGCCATCGCGGCGGGCAAGGGCCACACCGTGGCGCTCCGCTCGGACGGCACGGTGCGGGCCTGGGGACGCAACGAGGCCGGACAGAGCACTCCGCCGACGGGACTCCGCTCGGTGGTCGAGATCGCCTGCGCCGCCGGCGGCAACGACACCCTCGCCCGTCGCGCGAACGGCACGGTCGTGGCGTGGGGCGCGAACGGCTACGGACAGAGCTCGGTTCCCGCGGGGCTGACCGGCGCGACCGCGATCGGCGCCTCGGTCTTCCGCTCGATCGCGGTGCGGACCGCGGGTGCCGTGACCTGCTGGGGCGCGTCGGGACCGGTGCCGCCGACCTCGACGTGGCAGGCGTTCGCGGGCGGCGGCGATCACCTGCTCGGGCTGCGCTGGAACGGCACGGTGTCGTGCTACGGCTACAACGCCGACGGGCAGTGCACCGTTCCCGCCGACCTCGGCAACGTGCGGCAGGTCTCGGCGGGGTGGTCGCACTCGGTGGCGCTGCGGGCCTTTCCCTCGGGCGGCGGGTCGGCCCTGACGTGCCCCTATTCGCAGGGCGATCTTGACGCGAGCGGCACGATCGACGGCGTCGACCTCGCGATCCTGCTCTCGCTGTGGGGCGAGGTCTCGCCGGACATCGGCGACCTCGACCTCGACGGGATCGTCGGCGCGGGCGACCTGTCGATCCTGCTCGGATCCTGGGGCCTGCCGCCCTGCTTCAAGAGCGGCTGCTGACTCAACCCATCCGCTGCCGGCCCGCGATCGCGTCGGCGAGCACCGCGGGATTCGCGTACTCGAGCTGCGAACCGGTGGGAAGGCCGCGGGCGAGGCGGCTCGTCGAGATGCCGCGCGACTTCGCCTCGTCGGCAAGCCAGAGCGCCGTCGAGTCGCCTTCCATGTCGGGATTGAGGCCGAGGATCAGCTCGGCGACCTTCACCCCGCGGGCGTTCTTCCCGGGATCGTCGAGCCGGCCGAGGAGCGCCGCCGTCGTGAGGCTCTCGGGCCCGACGCCGTCGAGCGGGTCGAGCCGCCCGAGCAGCACGTGGTAGACGCCGCGGTAGAGGCCGGTCGACTCGAGCGTGATGAGGTCCTTCGGCTGCTCGACGACGAGCACTTGCGAGGCGTCGCGGCGGGGATCGGCGCAGATCGGGCACGGGTCGGTGTCGGTGAGGTTGCGGCAGATCGAGCAGTGACGCACGCGGCGCTTCACGTCGGCGATCGCCTCGGCGAGGCCGAGGGCCTCCTTCTCGTCGCACTTGAGGACGTAGAAGGCGAGGCGTTCGGCCGAGCGGCGTCCGATGCCCGGCAGTTTCGCGAACTCGTCGATCAGCCGCTGGACGACCGCGGGAAGGGCCATGTCAGAGGAGTTCCTTCAGCTGCTCGGGCGAGACCGGCAGGTTGAGGTCGCGGGCGGCCTCGGCGAGGGCCTCCATCATCGACTGGCGGGCCCGCTCGAGGGCGAGGTTCGTGGCCTCGCGGATGAGCTCGGCCGCGAGCGCCTGCGACTCGGGTCCGCCCGAGCCGGCGAGGGCGGCGACGAGCGCGGGCTCGAGCCGCACGCTCTCGATGGTCAGCTTGCAGCTCGCGACGACGGTGACCGCGCCGCCGCCCGAGCTCGCCGCGACCCGGGTGTTCTCGGCCATCGTGCGGACCTCGCCGAGACGGGCCTTGATGCGGGGCAGGTCGCGGACGAGGTTCGCCATCGCGGCCATGTTCTTGAAGCCGTCAAGCATCGTCGAGGAACTCCAGGTCGGAAACGGAATCGGCAGGACGGTGGTCCGCGGGCGACGACGCCGCGGTCTCGGCCGGCGCGACGCCCTCGGGCGGGCGGGGCGAGACGCCGACGACGGTCGCGTCGAGGGCCTGAGAGACGGCGCGGATGCGCGGATGGTTGCGGATCGCCTCGGGAACCGGACCGCCGGAGCGACGGGCCGCGACGGCGTCGGGCCGCCGCTCGGCGGCGACGGTGTCGAGCTTGAGGTCGACCTTGCGGCCGAGGACCTTCTCGGCGATCGGCTTGAGGTCGCCGATCCGGTCGCGGATCACGCCGGCGCCGGGGGCGTCCTCGGCGATCGAAAGGGTGAACGTCCGGTCGTCGAACGAGACGAACCGCAGCTGCGAGACCATCGCGGCGAGCAGCGACGATCGCGACGCCTCGGCGGCGACCGCGTCCCACGGCGAGCCGGGCGAGGACGCGGCGACGACCGGGGCCGGGGCGGGGGCAGGAGCCGGCGCCGGCTTGATCTCGACTCCGGAGACCGCGGGCCGCGCGGCGGGTTCAGCGGCCCGCGGCGGGGCTTTTTTTGGCGGGACTCCGCTCGCGGCGGGCGCGACCGCCTCGTGGCGCGACTCGGCGGTCACGAACCGGCCGGGCAGGCACATGCGGACCAGGGCCGCGTCGAAGAGGGCCCGCGGCGTCGACGAGTCACGGACCTTCGCGGCGACCGCGTCGCAGAGGGCGATCATGTGGACAAGCGTCGCGGCGTCGAACGGTGCGGCGAGCCGGGCGAGCGTCTCGCGGGTCTCGTCCGCGACCTCGAGGAGCGGCGAGTCGGCCCCCGCGACCTTCGCGAGCATGAGCCAGCGGAATCGCTCGGCGAGGAGGTCGAGCCCCCGCTCGATCGAGACGCCGCGATCGAGGAGGTTCCCGCCCGCGTCGAGGACCGACCTCGGGTCGCCCGACCCGACCGCCTCGAGCACCCGCTCGAACAGCGCCTCGTCGGGCAAGCCGAAGATCTCCTCGAGAAGCGTCCAGTCGAGCCGGACGGCGCCGGACGCGTCGGGCTCGGCCGCGGCGAGCAGCCGGTCGAGCAGGCTGAGCGAGTCACGCATCGAGCCGTTCGCCATGCGGGCGAGGGCCATCGTCACGCGGTCGTCGGCCGACGCGTTCTCGCGGGCGAGCACGTCGCGGAGATGCCCCGCGATCTTCGGCACGGGAATCGCCCGAAAATCGAACCGCTGGCAGCGGCTCTGGATCGTCGCGGGCACGCTCTGCGGCTCGGTCGTGCAGAGGATGAATTTCACGTGCGCCGGCGGCTCCACCATCGTCTTGAGGAGGGCGTTGAACGCCGGCGTGGTCAGCATGTGGACCTCGTCGACGATGTAGATCTTGTAGCGACCGCGACTCGGCAGCAGCCCGGCGTTGGCGATGAGCTCGCGGGCGTTGTCGATGCCGCGGTTGCTCGCGGCGTCGATCTCGATCACGTCGATGTCCTCGCCGCGGAGGATCGCCCCGGCGACCGCGTCCCGCTCGACGAGCGAGTCGACCGCGTTCAGGGCCCGGGCGAAGATGCGGGCCATCGAGGTCTTGCCGACGCCGCGGGTGCCGCAGAAGAGGTAGGCGTGGGCGGTCCGGCCGGTGCGGATCGCGTTCTGCAGCGTACGGGCGATCGCCTCCTGGCCGACGAGCTCGGAGAAGTCGCGGGACCGGTACCGACGTGCGAGGACCTGGTACGCCGCGGGCTTGGCGTCTGCCGCGGCCTCGGGACGGACGCCGGGGATGAGTTCGCCGAAGGCGGCGTCGCCACCCTCGTCCCGTGGGGCTTCCACTTCTTCCTTCGGCTTCGTGCTCTTGGCGGGCTTGCTGGGCATCGGGTTCTCGCGATCCCGGATGGTCCCGGATCCGGTGACGCGGAAGACGGCCAGGCACCCGTCGGCTCGGACGACGCCGCTTATGGCTGCTGCGGTCAAGCCCTGACCAGGTTCACGGGCCGCCCGTCCGCCGGACCCGGCCGTCTTCCGCGCCACCTACGGTCCGAGGACCTTCGGGTGTCGAGACGGGAATGGTAGCGTCGGGCCCGGGGCGGGACGGGATTCGCGGGAGCATCTCACTACAATCGGCCCCATGGACGAGACGTCGCCCGCCGCCGAGCCCCCGGCCCAGGACGCCGCGGGGGCGGGTTCCCCCCGCCGCTCGCCGGTCCGCTACGACCTGCCGTCAGTCCGGGCCGAGAAGGAGGAGCGGTCGCACCGGCTGCTGCTCCTCGTGGTCCGGCTGCTCTTCGTGGTGCTGCTGGTCACGGTGACCATCCTGAGCATCGCGAGCGAGGGCCGCCTTCCCGGCGACTTCGGCTTCTCGACGATCTTCGGGCTCGTCCTCGCGACCACCTCGATCGGGGTCATCGTCCTCGTCCTCGACGCGATGACGCCGAACAAGCGGCTCTCGAGCCTGGTGAGCGTCTACGTCGGCGTCTGCTTCGGCCTCATCGGGGCGTTCGCGATCGGGAGCCTGCTCGACGTGGTGACCGCCGCATGGAGCGAGGAGGGCGTGAGGGGCGGCCGGCTCGAGGTCTACATCGGCCTCGCGAAGGTGATCGTCGGCATCGTCCTCTCGTATCTGGCGGTCTCGGTCGTCCTCACCACGAAGGACGATTTTCGCCTCGTGATCCCCTACGTCGAGTTCGCGAAGCAGGTGCGCGGCGTCCGGCCGCTCCTCCTCGACACCAGCGTGCTCATCGACGGGCGGATCAATGAGCTCGGCCAGACCGGCTTCCTCGACGCCCCGCTCGTGATCCCCCGCTTCGTGATCGACGAGCTGCAGGCCCTCGCCGACAGCGGCGAGCGGCCGAAGCGGGCCCGCGGCCGCCGCGGCCTCGACATGGTCTCGAAGTTGCAGGCGAACCCCTACGTCGACCTCTCGATCGACGACGTCCGCGTCGACGCCGGCTCGGTCGACCGCAGCCTCATCGAGCTCGCCCGCGACCAGAAGCTGCGGATCGTGACCACCGACGCCGCCCTCAAGAAGGTCGCCCAGATCAACGGCGTGGCGGTGCTCAACATCAACGACCTCGCAAACACGCTCAAGAGCGCCGCCCTCCCGGGCGAGACGCTGGTCGTCGAGGTCCAGAAGGAAGGCGAGAGCGAAGGCCAGGGCGTCGGATATCTCGCCGACGGGACGATGGTGGTCATCGAGGGCGCAGCCGCGTTCGTCGGAACCTCGGTGCAGGCCTCGGTCACGAACTCGCTGCAGACGAGCGCCGGACGGATGATCTTCGCGAAGGTCGAGGACGGCACGCCGGAGGGCCTCGGCGAGGGGCAGAGCGCCG